>CAZHQU010000022.1:0-13115 GCA_964534245.1 uncultured Coprobacillus sp. | reverse complement strand
CAATATTCCAACAATCGGTAGAAAACAAATGTCTTCATCATTAAATATTAATTTAGAACAAATGTATAAGAATAAAAAAGATTTATTGGTTAAGCATCAAGTGTTGATTGCTAATAAACAATATTCTGCATATTTTATACTTTCAGTTAATAAACAAATTATTGCTAGTTTCTATTCTACTCTTGCTAATTGTGGAATGTATGCTAAACAAAGTTCTTATTTATCTAATTCTTTAATTAGTGGTGTATTACATTTACAACCTAAGAGAAAGAATGATTCATTTATTTTTGTTGATATTAAGAAAGATTATACATATTTTGCTATTACTAATAAAGGTAGAACTATTGGTCATTATTACTTACAATTTGGATATAAGATTTTAGAATCAAATAAATTAGCTTACGAAAATATGTTAGTAAACCATGACTTAGCTGAAATTATTGTTCTTAATGCTAAGGAAAAAGCAAAAGCAAAACAATTAACTACTTTGGCTGAAGAAGGAGAACATGAAGAAGAAAGTGAAACTCCTGTAGCTCCAGAAGGTAAAGTCTTAGCTAAAAAAGTTCCAAAAAGATTACCAAAGTTTATGCAACGACCTACTCCTGAAACAGAGGAAGAAATGGCTTGTGAAAACTTTAGGATTTTTACTAAATGGATATTATTAGTTACTGGAAATTATGCTAAAAAAGGTAAAGAATTTGAACTTGATTATGCTTTAGTTAATATGCCAGAAAAGTTTAATTTTATTATTGAAAAATATAATGAAGAAACTGAAAATCAAGAAAGCAAATTAAAGTTTGTTGCTTTCAATGAAAATATAGGTCTATCAGAAGATGTAAAAGAGAATCTTGAATTATTCGGCGCACTTTATTTGAATCATCATAATAAGAATCAATTATTCTAGGTGATTATATGAAGATAAGAAAATTAGGTAATAAAGGTATTACTATTACTGAAGCTGTAATATCAATGGCTTTATTAATTGTTTTAACTTTAACAACATTATCTCTTGCTACATCTACAACTGGTGCTACGAATAATGCGATTTTATCATTTCGTGCTTCGAATCATGCAGTTGATTATATTGAGATATTTCAAGAAGCTGAAAGTGAAGCGGAATTTAGAAACTTAATTGAATTAATATTTGAAATAGATTATACTGTTGATAATAATAATTCAATAAATATAATTAGAGATGGTGTAGTTAGTAATATTTTAATTATAAATAATGCTATTATAATAAAATGTTATGCTGAATACAAAGAAGAATTACTATTATACGACTATACATATTGGAAAGGAGTATGACATGAAAATATTATCCTTTCTTAAAAATCATAATGTATTTAAAAATAATAAAGGCATAGCTATTGAAATGGTTATATTTGCTACTTTGATTTCTTTTTCATTATGTTCTCTTATGGTTGTTTATTCTATTAAAGCAAAAAATATGGGTTATTTTAGTTCAAATGTAACTGAAGAAAGATTACATATTGATTCTATTGGTGAAGATTATTTAAAACATTTAAATAATAATGCATCATTTGATGTTGATAACTATTATTATACTATTGGTGATAAAAATTATTATTATAGATTCGAATTTGAAAATTCTTTTATTGATGAAAATAAATACATGAAAGTTTATGATCGTAATCACTTATTATTAAGAGTTGATTGTAGATTTGATGAAGAGTTAAATAAATATATTGTAATTGGATGGGTTTATGGTGAGTAAATTATGGAATTATATTACTATGCATTAATATTTGCTGGAATCATAGGACTATGTGTTGGTAGTTTTCTAAATGTAGTTATCTATCGTGTTCCAAATGGAATGAGTATTGCTAAACCTGATTCACACTGTCCTAAATGTAAGAATCCTATTAAATGGTATGACAACATTCCTGTGTTATCATATTTATTCTTAGGTGGAAAATGTAGACATTGTAAAGAAAAGATTTCGATTAGATATACTATTGTTGAAATTGTCAATGCCTTACTTTGGGTTTTAAGTGTTGTAATGTTTTGGAAACAATCAATATTCTTTTCAATTTTAGTTGCATTAGCATGTTCAGTATTAATATGTGTGTTCTTTGTAGATTTAGAACATATGATTATTCCTGATAGTTTTAATATTGCATTGTTGCTAATTGCTATTGCTGGATTATTTGCTAATTTTGATAAACATAATGGATGGGAATCAAAATTATTAGGCTTCGCTCTTGCTGGAGGTTTATTTTTAGTATTACATTATGGATGTATAATACTACTTAAGAAAGAAGGACTAGGTGGTGGCGATGTTAAATTAATGGCTGTATGTGGAATGCTTCTTGGAGCAACGTACTCATTAATTGCTATTTTATTTGCATCAGTTATTGCTAGCCTAGTGTTAATATTTATTAAAGGTGTAAAACATTATAGTAGAGATAAAGAGTATCCGTTTGCTCCATTCTTAGTAATTGGTATTCTACTTGCTCTATTCTTCGGATATTATATATATACTGGTTACATGGAATTAATAATGTAATTAATTTCATGTGATTCATTAGGAGGTGTACTCTTATATGAAAAAATTTAAATATACTGCTGTCAATTTAGAAAAGAAGAAATTTACGGGAGTCTTCATTGCTGAGAACGAAAAAGATTTAGCAAGGCAATTAGCTAAGCAAAATCTTTTTCTAGTATCAGCTAAACCTGCTGTTGATAACCCTGGAATGACGCTTCTCAACTTTGGAAATAAAGTAAAAATGAATGAGCTTACAACATTCTGTCGCCAATTTGCGATTATGTGTAACTCTGGTATGTCAATTGTTGAGGCTTTAAATGTATTAAAAGGTCAAGACTATGATAAATTCTTTAAATTAATTATAGATCAAGTTTATGAAGATGTTAAAGCCGGTTTAATGCTTTCTGCTGCACTAGATAAGCATAAAGGACAATTTCCAAATTTCTTTAAAAGTATGATTTATGTAGGTGAGCAATCAGGTAAACTTGAAATAGTAATGAACTCACTAGCTGACTATTACGAACAAGATGCTGCTATTCGTCGTAAGACAAAAGGTGCATTTGCATATCCATTAATGCTTTTAGGTATGACTGTTGTAATTGTTATTATTATGATGTTATTCGTTATTCCAACTTTTAAAGATGCTTTAAGTGATATGGATGTAGAAATGCCTGCAATCACTCAAGCTATTTATGACATGAGTGACTATATTAGTGCTAACTGGTGGAAGATACTTTTATTTGCAGCTGGTATATTAATAGGATTAAAGCTTATTGGTATGACCAAAAAAGGTAGGATGTTTTATGATACACTTGCTGTAAAGGCTCCGCTTTTAAAGAACCTTAATGTTGCTCGTATAACTGCACGTTTTGCTCGTGGTTTTAGTTTATTACTTTCATCTGGTATGGATATTGTAGAAGCAATGGAAGAAATTTCTGTTGTTTTAGGAAATGTTTATATAGAAAGTAAATTTAAACAAGCAACTGAAGATGTAAGACAAGGTATGAGTCTTACAATGGCGTTTGAAACATATGGAATCTTCCCGGATATCTTAACTCAAATGGTATCTGTTGGGGAAAAAACAGCTTCTGTTGAAGAAGTATTAAATAGATCTTGTGGATTCTTTGATGAACAAGCTACAGCTGCTATTCAAGGGTTCACATCAGCAATCCAACCTGTTATGTTAATTATAATGGGTGGAATTATTGGTACACTATTTATAGCAATTTATTCACCAATGTTATCAATTATGGGAACTGTTGGTGGTTAATAAGGTGATAATATGAATTTGAATTTTGAGATTTTACAATACTTCGTAATGAAGAAAATTGTAAAAAGAAAAGACTTTGATAATATTCTTTCTGAAATAGAAAGATTAAATATGCCTGTTGAAACGTATTTAACTATTAAGGAAATGTGCACTGAAACTCAAGCATATGAAGTATTAGCTGATTTCTATAATGTTCCATTTGTTGAAGTTGATATGCTTGACTTTGATGAAGAGTTACTTGGATTATTCACTTATGAATTCATGAAGAAGAATAAATTCTTACCAGTAACTATTGATAAAAATGGTGCATTATTAATCTGTACAGGTGCAATTCTTGACCCAAATGCATTATCAACAGTATCTGTTGCGTTCAACGGTAAAGTGGATTATGTATTAACTCCACCTTCTCATATTGACCGTTACATTGACTCTATTTTAGCAGTTATTCAAACATCGGCTGCATTAGTTGACTTAAATAATGCTAAAGATGAAGCGACATTTAAGAAAGTATTAGGACAAGAAATAAAGACTAATGCTTTGAATCGTGATGAAGAAGTAATTAACAACCCGTCTGTAAGACTAGTTGACTCTATAATTAAAGAAGCTATTCCTTATAGAGCATCAGATATTCACATCGAACCTTTTGAAAAGGTATTAAAAGTAAGATATCGTATTGATGGTGACTTACAACCTCGTGCTGATATTCCAATTGAATCATATGCTGCTATCTGTGCTCGTATTAAGATCATGTCAGGTATGAACATTGCTGAGAGAAGAACTCCTCAAGATGGTCGTATCAATATGATCGTAGGTGGTAAGGAATACGACTTCCGTGTATCTTGTTTACCAACTATTTTTGGTGAAAAGTTCGTTATCCGTATTCTTGACAAATCTTCATTCTATTTCACTAGATATGATATAGGATTTACAGATCAAGAAAACCACATTGTTGATAAGATTTTAGCACATCCTCATGGTATCGTATTATTAACAGGTCCTACTGGTTCTGGTAAATCGACTACACTTTATGCATTCTTAAAGGAAGTTAATAAACCAGACGTAAACATCGTTACAGTTGAAGACCCTGTCGAATATACAATGATGGGTGTAAACCAAACACAAGTTAATACAAAAGCAAATATGACATTTGCGGCGGCGTTACGTTCGATTTTACGTCAGGACCCGGACATAATAATGATTGGGGAAATTCGTGACGAGGAAACTGCTCAAATCGCAATTAGATCAGCTATCACAGGGCACTTAGTATTTAGTACACTACATACAAACGATGCACCTGGTGCTGTTATTCGTCTAGAAGATATGGGTGTTCCTGATTACTTAGTAGCCGATGCCTTAGTTGGTGTTATTGCCCAACGTCTTGTTAAAAAGTTATGTCCTGCTTGTAAGAAGAGAGGTAAAACAAACGCAAAAGAGATGGAAATCTTACAAATCGCTGAACCTATCTCAATCTTTAGACCTCAAGGATGTCAATTCTGTAACAATACAGGTTACAAAGGACGTGTTGCTGTACATGAAGTAATGTACGTTAACGATGATATGAAAGCTATGATAGTTAAAGATAAAACAATTGAATCTTTAAGAAACTTAGCTAGAGAAAATGGAATGGTTCCATTATGGCAAGCTTGTAAACAAATTGTTATTTCAGGACAAACAAGTTTACAAGAATTAATGTCATTAAATGAAGAATAATCCCAATAATAAAAATACAAAATAATAAAGGAGGATTTACATGGCATATCAACATTTCTATTCTAGAGTTCCAGCAAGACTTAGTATGTTTGAAAGAGCTGATAGTTTTGATACGTTCGCTAAATCTGAACAATTTGATGAAAAATATATAAATAGTAATTTTATACCTTTCTGTAATATTAAACTAACACAAAATGAATTAAACCAAATTAGAGATGGAAAGTTCACAACAGCTTATGCTCAATACTTTAGTAAAAATGGAGAAAATTTAATCCATAGTGCGATAAGCTATATTCCACTTGATTTTACTGGTGAACGTAGTTCATATATGGTTCATTCATTACAATATACAGATGAAGAAAGAATTAAGATAACTACATCAACTCGTAATGGCTTAATCAACAGAAAGTTATTTAATACAGATATTAATAGTTTTGATATTACAAGTAAGGATGCTAAACCAATTGAAGATATCGAAGATATTGAAGTGACTGGTGAGAAGTCAGGACAACTTGAACAATTCGCAACTCGTTTTGCTCCAATTGTTGTAAAAAGACTAATGTTTGCAATGCTTAACTCACTATCTTCAAAAGGCAAACCAATTTATATTACATTAAATGTTGATATCAGTAAATTATCTGAAGAAGCTTTAAACTTCATGAATACTTTAATTCAAGTGTTCCCATTCCATGTAAGAAATAAATTATCATTTATTACGTTTTTGACTGATGCTAATAGATATAACTTTATTAAGATTAAATTCATGCCAAGAGATTGTATGACAGTTAATCTAGCTAAAGCTCATCAATTTGATATGACAACTAAGACAATTGATGGAATTAGAGATGAAGAATATAAAGCAAAAGAAACTGAAATGGATTTCTTATATGAATTAATTTCAAATAAGCAATTAAGAGATAAATTCTTGAGTTTCTATGATAATATTATTGAAGTAAATCCTAAACTGGCTAACTTTGATATGAAAGATTTCTCTAACATTGTGTTCTTGTTCAGACAAAGCTGTGGAGCATATGATGAAAAATTTGTTACACCTGAAGATAAAGATGTATTAGCACTACTTACTGTTTATGAACAATATAGAGAATATCTAAAAGAAAAAGATAGATGTGAAATTCTTAAGTGCATTCAACGCTATGCAACAAAGAGAATTATCATCCCTCAAAATGTATTTCAAAAAGTATCTAAATTATATCCAAATGAATTAGTGAAATGTAAAACTACAGTTATGGCTATTATTCTTGAACTAATTCATACTGATGTAATGAGAGAAAAACTATTTACATTTATTAAGAATAATTATGGTAAAGAAATACCAAAAAATAGGAGTATTATAAGTGAAGATTTATCTAGAGTGTTCTATGGTGGATTCTTACAAACTCAAATTTTAGGTTTGTTTAGTGCAAACTTTGAGACTGAAGCTAACTCAACAAGAACAACTATTCTAGAAAAGTTATTACTTGCGATTAGAACAAAAGAAGTTCAAGATAAAATCTTAGACTTCTTAAGTAAATTCTATGAATTATATACTCCATCTCAAAAGGAAATGGTATATAAAACATTCTATGAAATGTTACCAGAAAATGATGATTTAACAAAGAAAATTGTTACATTTATTAATAATCATTATGATAAAGATTCACATAATTATCAAAAGAAAGTTATTTCTAATGTAACGACACTAGTAGAAGCAGATGAAAAGAAAAAGAATAAACAATTGCTTGAAATCATTCTTTCAATTCCAGGATTCTTAGAAAATGCAATGTTTGGTAATGCATTTACTATTTGGTCAAATAAAGGTACTTTTACTAGATTCTTACAGTCATTTGAAGAAATGAATTCAAGTGAAGTATGTGATTCGTTAATCAAAGCCTGGACTTATGGTTATGAAATGACTCCTCAAACTGAAAAGAAGTTATATGAAAAAACTATAGAAGTTTTATCATCAATGAGAGGATTAAAACTATATAACATTACTGATTTTAATGACAAATTATTAAATATCACAACTGATGATTTCATTAAATTAAATGAAATTCCTGAAGAATCAGTTGAAAGAATAAAAGCATTTGTTGAGAAGGTTCAAAATGGATTCATTTGTAACTTTATAAATAATCACTTGTTAGATGGATTAAATCCAAAACTAAGAGAAGATGGAATTGAATTTGTACTGAACTATTCAAAGAAAGTGAACTTCGTTGAAGGACATGAAAACTACTACTATGTATTAATTGCTTATAATACAATTAATGCAATCAAAGAAAAGAACTATGAAATAGCTCTTAACCAAGTAGTAAATGATGAATTTAATAAACCAACAAGTCAAGCAATACTAAATGCTTTAAAATTCCATTTAGAACAAACTGAAAAAGATGCTTATGCTCATTTAGAATCATTTGATCAAGCTATGTGCATATCAGGAATATACTCATACTTAGAAACTTTATCAAGTCATCTAATAGATGTATATAACTACAGCTATGGAAAACGTAAAGAGTTCTTACTAGCAAATAG
Source organism: uncultured Coprobacillus sp. (assembly GCA_964534245.1). Lineage (GTDB taxonomy): Bacteria > Bacillota_I > Bacilli_A > ML615J-28 > CAG-698 > CAG-698. Next base: position 5,094 of record CAZHQU010000022.1, on the reverse strand, counting down.
ATATGCAATCGAAAACAAAAAATCAGATATTAACTTTGATGCTCTAGCTTCTATTTGGACATTTGAATATGTTTTAAAATATGCAAATCTTTTAGAAAAAGTTTTAGAAAAAAATGAACAAAAAGAAGAGATTTTTTCTAAAGAATATGGTATAATAAAAGTAGTTAATGTTGCACTTGAAAAGTTCGACAAAGACGGAAATAAGAAACTTCAATCTATTGTTGATTTAATAAAAGAAAACAATAAACTTTATGAAGTGGTGAATAAAGCAATTGAAGACTATAGAAAAGAAAATAAAACAGGATTCTTTGCTAAGCTATTCAAAAAAAATAAAAAATCGGAGGAATAATATGAAACTATTTACTAAATTAATTTGTGTTTTAATGCTTTCTTTCACATTATTATTAGCAATTGGTTGTGAAAGTGTAAAAGGCCCTCAAGGAAGATATGTATATTTAGATGGAAGAAATTTAAAATATTCTTTAATATTCGACGATGGCAAAGTTCAAATTTCTTATGAAGGTGAAGATAAAGGAACTTTTGAATATGAGTATAAAAAGTCTGAAGAAGATGTTGATAAAGGCACTTTAACCGTTGATAGTGAAGCATTCCCTTGGGTAATGGAATTTAATTATGAAGAAAAAGAATTACGTTGCGATGTAGATGGTGATGGTATTCTAAACGTATTCATTAAATTAGAAGACTAATTATATAATCATAATAAAAGACGAATTATTCGTCTTTTTATTTTGAAATAAAAAAGATAAAATTTCTATTGAAATTAATCGAAAAATATAGTAATATAAGTAATTGAAATATATAAAATTTAAGTATAAAAAGGAGTAAATTATGATCTATAGAAGTTTATGTTTTGAGAGATTAATAAAGCATTTTTTACAAAATAACTATGATGATCATGCACATGATAGATTGTGCGATGATTCAAGAGCAAAGAGTATTTTCGATAATAAAGTTAGAAAAATTATTAATATTTTTTGTGAAGAAATGGGACAAAGAATATTTCATATGGAATTTGATCATGATGTTGTTACAGGTCGTAAACAACATGTGAGCCAGTATTTCAGAGATTTATCTAGTGCTGTATTTAATTATTATATTTGCGAAGAATTAATTTATAATGATATTATAAAGACTATTAAACAAGGTATACTTCCAAGAATTAATGAACTACTTGATGATAATGATGTTTTATTAAGAAGAACTCTTAAAAAAGAAATAAATGAATTTGAAGATATTGTTAATTATCTTGCTATTTGTCATTTTTGGTTCGAAAAAATGGATTTTGTTTTAGGTAGATATGACCTTATGGCTAAAAAGTTTACTCCTTGTAATGAAATTAAGAAAGTATTTGAGTTATCTAAATAGGTGATAGAATGTTTTACGAAAAATTATTAGAAGATAATTTCTTATTTGAATCATTAGAAGATGAAGATGATGTATCATCTGATGTTGATAAAACATCTAAAGTTGATATTGAGCTTAATATAAAGAAAGAATATAACTATCTAAATTATCAATGTGATGTATTCTATAAGATAAAGAATAATATTAATAAACAATCTCCATATTCTCTAATTGAAGAAATAATCATTGATAATGAGTCTGATGTTGATCTTTCTAACTTAAAAATTTCATTTATTTCATCAAACTCATCTGTAACAATAAGTGATGTATATGTAAGTAACGTATTAAAAGATTCTAAATCTAAAATATCTGAAGGTATTATGATTAAAATTAATCCTTTAGATCTTTATAATATTAATGAATCTACACCTATTAACTTTCTAGTTAAGTTAAGCTATGGTGACTTAGTACTTACTGAAAAGGTTTATGATATTATTCTTACTCCAATTAGTGAAGCTGCTAGCATTGCTTACAATCCTGAACAACTTGCTTGTTTTGTTACTCCTAATGCAGATGAAGTAGTAGAAGTAATAAAGATTGCTAAAGATTGTTTAAATGAAATTAGGAAGACAAAATCTGACTTTATTGGATATCAAGCTAATGATATCGATTCAGTCAGAGAAGAGATGATGGCAATATATAATGCTTTAAAAAGCATAGGATTAAATTATTCAAACCCTCCAGCAAGTTTTAACATGTTTCAAAATGTTAGACTTCCTTATGTTGTATTAAATCATAAGTTTGGAACATGTTTAGATTTAGCAATTCTTTATTGCTCATGTTTAGAATGTGTAGGATTAAACCCAATATTAATTATTATTGATGGTCATGCTTTTGCTGGATGCTTCTTAGAAGATGAATCATTTGTAGAGAAGAACTGTCAAGATGTAAGTAAAATATATAACTTAAGTGCAAGAGATAATTTATCAATTGAACTTGTTGAATGTACTGACTTACCTCAATCAAATGATACATCATTTAACTCATCTAACATTAAAGCTAGAGAGTCTTTAAGATATTACAATGGAAGATTTGATGCTATAGATATTGTTAATGCTCATAAAGGTATCTTTAGACCAATCCCTACAAAAAAACTTGATGAATCTGGTAATGTCATAATTGAAGAAATTGATTTTGATTCACCTGACCTTTTAAAGAAAAATAGTGAAACTAATAAAGAAGTATATGTAGGTACAGAAGTTAATGATAAGTTTAATTATTGGTCTAAAAAGTTATTAGACTTATCACTTAGAAATAAATTAATAAACTTTCAGTTAGTACCATCTGCTCCTCAAATTTTATTTGATGGAAAAAGAATGCTAGAAACTTTATTAAATGAATCTAGTATTTACTTATATCCTAATGGTGAAGATATGACTAAGAATCATTACTTCATTTTTGATTTAAATGATTCTGGAATATTAAATAATGCTAAGAAGAAAATATACACTATTTGCTCACAAGATGCTAATCTTAGAAAACTAATTAGAAACGGATTATCTTCAATCGAAGAAACAGGATCTAATAATTTATACTTAAGCTTTGGATTAATCAACTTTATTCCAAAGTTATCTAAGAAAAATTTCTTAGCTCCAATTTTCTTAATCCCTGTAAAAGGTAAAAACAAACGCACAGCAAATGGTTATGAATTTAATATTGATTTTGATAATATATCTATTAATACAACTGTTTTTGAATATCTAAATCAGTTATATGGAATATCATTTGATGAATTATATAACATTGATAAAGAGATTACTAAAGACAATATCAGTAGTATCTTTAATACTATAAGAGGCAAAACCACACCGGATTGCTCAATTAGCGTAGATGATGAAAAAGTATTTTTATCAGTATTCTCATTTGCTAACTACATTATCTGGGAAGATATTCATAACCGTAAAGATCAGCTACTTGAAAACAAAATTATTAAGTGCTTGGTTGATGGTGTACAGTTTACAGAAGAAGATAAAGTTTTAAAATCAAATAATAATATAAATAATAAAATAGATAATATTGATCCAATTGATATTGCTATACCATTAAGTGCAGATAGCTCACAAATTAATGCAATTGTAGACTGCGCTGAAGGTAAAAGCTTTGTTTTAGATGGTCCTCCTGGAACAGGTAAATCTCAAACAATTGTTAATATGATTGTTAATGCAATGTATAATGGTAAAAGTGTACTATTTGTTGCTGAGAAGATGGCAGCTTTAGAAGTTGTTAAGAAAAGAATAGATGATATTAATCTTGGACATTTTTGTTTAGAATTACATTCAAACAAAGCTCAAAAGAAGAGCTTTTTAGAACAAATTGAAAAAGCTTTAGAGTACTCTCATACATCATCACCAAAGATGTTTGAAAAGTCTCTTGCTGATTTAAAAGACAAACGTGACTATCTAAATAATTTTATTCATAAGATTCATGAAATGAAATATGCTTTGTCGCTATCTGATGCTATTGCTAAATATTTCCAATATGAAGAGTATTATTTAGATTTCAAAGATACTGATAAATTATATTTGAAATTAAATGAAGAATCTTTCACAAAAATAATAGATCTATTTACAAAGATGAATTTAATCACCAAAACATATGGTGAATATTCAGATTCAGTATTTAACTCATTTGATCTGTTATCTTATAATAGTTTTATTAGTAAGAATGATTTAGAAAATAAAATTAATTGTTTATTGGAAGCAAGTCAAAAGTTAAATAGATTATTAAATGATTTTAGTTTGACAATTGATGTAAAGAATATATTAAGTAAAGACAATGTTTATTACTTAATTAAAATGATCGAGATATTGTTAACTGAAAAAGTATCACTTAGATCAATTTTAACAAAAGATATATATAAAAATCATGATGATTCACTTGATGTTATAGTTAAAGGTATTGAAGTTAATAAGTTAAAGAAAAACTTATCTTTAAGTTTTAATGAAACAATTTTGGATCTTAATAGTTTGAGTTTAGAAATTGAATATGCTAATGCTAATTTCTTTAGAAGAATATTTGTAATTAGTAAAATAAAGAAAATTTTAAAACAATATTTAATTACTCCATCACTTAAATTAGATAAAAATTTAATGTTAAATACATTAAAAGATATTTCTCTTTATCAAAAACTTAATAAAGAAATTTCTGAGAAGAATACATTCTTATTAAAACTTTTTGGTGAAGAGTATGCTAAACTTGAAAAGAATTATAAACTTATGAAAGAAATTTATTTAAATACAGTAGAGTTTAAACAAAATTTAGATAAATTAAGTTTAGGTCATAATCAAAGAGATTTATCCCCTGATGTTGTATCTGGATTTACATTATTAAAGAATAAACTAAATGAATCTGATGTTATGAGATATAAATTAAATAATTTAATTAATTCATATAAAGATTTTTCCCCTAATAAATCAATCATTTCCTTTGCGTAAAAAGAAAGATGCATATATTTACTATATGAATTCTCTCTGTTTATTTTGGCAGGATATAAAGCGTGATCTCGATTAAAATTGCGTACGCCGAGAAATATACTAATACTTTTTTGAACTTCTTTTAACTCATTTTTTAATTGTTTTAACTTTTTTGGGTTATCTGCCTGCCATACTCAATCTTTTTTTGCACACTCTAGTTTTACGTTTATATCTGCTTTTTTATTAAAAGTCTGTG
>CAZHQU010000021.1:0-13762 GCA_964534245.1 uncultured Coprobacillus sp. | reverse complement strand
GCTATGTCTGTTGGTGGAGTAATTATATATGATAATTATATAGATAGTATAACAATTAATACTACGCCAAGTATAGACGTTAATAAATATTTACCATTCGATGAAAATTCAATGATAGTACAATACAATAGTAAAACATTAAAATTTCATACTAATGATGAACTTCCAATAATAGATGGAGCTGCGGCACTATTTCCTGTATATTCAGCTTTTGTAAATGCTGTATACCCAAACACAACTCGTCTAAATGATGGTGTGTTTGAATATAATAATACAGTTGAGGGATATAAAAAACTTGCTGAAAAGAAAATTGATATATTTATTGGTGCACAGCCTTCAAAAGAACAAGTTGATTATGCAGAAGGTTTAGATACAGTTTTTGAATATACCCAAATAGGAAGTGAAGCATTTGTTTTCTTTGTACACAAAGATAATGATATAAATTCATTAACAACAGAACAAATTAAAGGAATCTATTCTGGTGAAATTACAAACTGGAAAGAAGTAGGAGGAAAGGATAATGAAATAGTACCTTTCCAAAGAAATAAAAATAGTGGAAGCCAAAGTATGATGCTTCGATTTATGGGCGATACTTCAATGATTGCTCCAAAACTAAAAGAATCAGGAGGAATGGGAGAAATAATAGAAGAAGTTGCTGACTACGAAAATAGGGAATCATCTATAGGTTATTCATTTAGGTATTATGTTGAGGGAATAATTAGAAATCCAAACATTAAACTGATTGCAATTGATGGTGTTGAACCATCTGTAGATAATATAAAGAACAAAAAATATTCGGTTATTGCTCCTGTTTATGCAGTGACTTATAAAAATAATCAAAACGAAAACGTAAAGAAAATGCTTTATTGGATTATATCAAGTGAAGGACAAATGATAATAGAAGAAACTGGATATGTTGTCATTAATTAAAAACTACCTTTTACTTGGTAGTTTTTATTATTTTTTGAAAATCGTTTTCATAAAATGTAAACACGTTTTCATCTTTTTCTTTTTTATTACTTATAGTATAATATACGTGTAAGAAAGCTTACAAAGAATATATTTTAATTAAGAAGAGAAAGGAGGATATTAATGGAGTACATTATTTTATTAATGTGCGTTGGTATGTTCGTGTTAGGCTTTGCTGCAATCGTTAATTCCAAAGAATCTGTTAACGAAAAAGAATACGAAAATACAAAATGCACAAAGGAAGATTATACTTATCATTTAAATATTAAACGATAGGTAAAAAACATGCTTAACATCTCAAATATGAGATGAAGCAAAAATTTTTGAAAATAACTCGTAATGAGAGAATATAGATTTATGCGGCAAAAGTCGCAATTTTTTATTTTTATGTATATTTATTTATTAATTTATGATATAATATATTACAAAGAGGTATGTTATGGGAATTGAATATGTGTTAGATTTTTTTAAAATGTTTGTATTAGTTTCTTTTGTAATGTTTATTACTAGAGGAATAATGAAAGAAAAACATATGAGATTAAAAGGTATTGTCTACTTGATAGTATCTAGTGTATTATGTGTTGGTGGACTAGTTGCTTTAGTAATAGATATAAACTATTGGTTATATAACGAAAATATGTTTTTATATATATTCTTTAGTTCATCTGCTTTAATTTATATGTGTCATGCTATAGCAATATTAATTAAAAGTAAGAAATTTGGCGGACCAGTTAAAAACAAAGTTGTATTTACATTACGTGAAAAAATTGAACATATTTTTATATTATACAAATATGAAGGAACTTTTTATGTATTAAAAGATACAAGTACTGGTGTAAGTTACAAAATGAAGAAAACTGAATTTTCAGATGATGTAGTATCTAAACTAAACAATAAATATATTGGAAATAATAATCTTGATGTAGATAAACTAGGTAATGTAACTACAAAGACTGAAAAGATTGATAATGTTTATTACTGCTATGTAATAAATGTTGAATCACCATTAAATGAAGAAGTATTTACTGAACTAGATAACCTTAATGTTAATAATATGGATATATCAGGATTAGATAAATATATTATTATTAAATGCTTAATAGGTGCATCATTTGATGATGAATATTAATAAATGACAAAGAATTTGGATTTGTTTATAAATCCTTTTTCTTTATAAAATAATTAGCACTTACCTATTGACAGTGCTAAAAAATATGGTATAATATTATTAGTTAATAATTATTATACAAGGAGAATGTTTATGAGCGAAGTAAGACAATATAAAACAGAATCAAAAAGATTATTAGATTTAATGATTAATTCAATTTATACTAATAAAGAAATATTCTTAAGAGAATTAATATCTAATGCGTCAGATGCAATTGATAAATACCATTATTTATCTTTAACTGATGATAAATTAGAAAAAAATAGAGATTATCAAATTTTCTTAGAAATCGATAAAGAAGCTAAAACATTATCTATTATTGATAATGGTATTGGTATGACAAAAGAAGAACTAATTGATAGTTTAGGAACTATAGCTAAGAGTGGTTCTTTAGAATTCATGAAAAAACTTGAAGATAAGACAGAAAAAGAACAAGTTGATATTATTGGTCAATTTGGTGTTGGTTTCTATTCTTCATATATGGTAAGCGATAAAGTTGAAGTTTATACTAAATCACCATTTAGTGAAATGGGTTATAAATTTGCTTCATCTGGTACTGAAGATTATACAATTGATGAAGTTAGTGATTTAACTCAAGGAACTAGAATTGTATTATTTATTAGAGAAGACACAGAAGATGATAAATACAGTGATTTCTTAAATGAATATCGTTTAAAAACTTTAGTTAAGAAATATTCAGATTATATTAGATATCCAATTAAAATGGAAGTAACAAAAGTTGTTTCTAAAAAAGATGAAGAAGGAAAAGAAATTGAAGGGGAAACTGAAGAAGTTGTTTCTATCGAAACATTAAATTCTCAACTTCCAATTTGGAAAAAGAAAAAGAATGATGTTACAAGTGAAGAATTAAATGAATTCTATAAAACTAAATTCTATGATTATCAAGATCCATTAACAAATATTTTTGTTAATATTGAAGGTGCATTAAATTATACAGCCTTAATATATATTCCAAAGAAAGCTCCATATGATTTATATTCTGAAAACTACGAAAAGGGTTTACAATTATATTCTAAAGGTGTATTTATCATGGAAAAATGTAAAGACTTAGTTCCTGATTACTTTAGATTTGTTAAGGGTTTAGTTGACTCAAATGATTTATCATTAAATATCAGTAGAGAGATTCTTCAACAAAATAATGTATTAAATAAGATTGCAAGTAATATTGAAAAGAAAATAGCATCTAAGTTAGAATCATTATTAAAGAATGATAGAGAAAAATATGTTGAATTCTTTGAAACATATGGAATCAATTTAAAATATGGTATTTACGACAAATATGGTTTAAAGAAAGATTTATTACAAGATTTAATTATGTTCAAAACTATTAATAGCGATGAATATATTACATTAAAAGAATATATTGAAAAAATGGTTGAAGGTCAAGATTCAATTTATTATGCAAGTGGTAAAACAAAAGAAGCAGTGCTTGCAATGCCACAACTTGATAGAATTAAGTCAAAAGGTTATGATGTGTTAATTTGTTCTGATGATGTTGATGAATTTATGTTGCAAGTAATGACTGAATATGATGGCAAAAAATTTAAACCAGTTAATCAAGGCGATGCTGATAAACTTGACGAACATGAAGAAGAAAAAATTAAAGAAATTAGTGAAGATAAAAAATCATTATTAGAAAAAATGAAAGAAATTTTACATGAAGAAGTTTCTGATGTAGTTATTTCAAGACGCTTAACAGATTCTCCAGTATGTTTAGTTAGTACTGATGGATTAAGTTTTGAAATGCAAAAAGTAATGGAAAAGAGTCCAGTAAGCAAAAACTTTAAAGCTGAAAAAGTTTTAGAAATTAATCCTAAACATAAATTATTTGAAACATTAGAAAACTTATATAATGATGGTGATGAAAATCTAGCTGATTATGTTGAACTATTATATAACCAAGCACTTTTAATTGAAGGGTTCCCTGTAAAAAATCCAGTTGAATTCTCAAAGAAAATGTGTGAATTAATGATTAAATCATCTAAATATTAATAAAAAATAAAACCCCAATAGTCAAATTGAGCTATTGGGGTGTTTTTGTTATTTATTATATAAAGGATATTTTTTAGTTAATTCGATTACTTCATTTTTAACTTTCTCAAGAATTTCTTTATTGTCTTTGTTTTTTAATGCTTTATCAATTAGTGTAGCAATAGTAACCATATCAGCTTCTTTCATACCTCTAGTTGTTACACTTGCTGTACCGATTCTTAAACCACTTGAAATGAAAGGTTTTTCTTCATCAAATGGAACAGTGTTTTTATTGCATGTGATACAAACTTCATCAAGTACTTGTTCACCAACTTTACCAGTGATACCTAATGATTTCTTTACATTAACAATTAGTAAATGATTTTCAGTTTTACCACCTACTAAAGTGTATCCTAATTTTAAGAATGTATCGGCTAATGCTTTACAGTTTTTAACTATTTGTTTTTGATATTCTTTGAATTCTTCAGTTAATGCTTCTTTGAAACATACTGCTTTTGCGGCGATGACATGCATTAAAGGACCACCTTGGATTCCAGGGAATACTGTTTTATTAATTTTCTTAATTAATTCTTCGTCATTTGTAAGAATCATACCACCACGAGGGCCTCTTAGAGTTTTGTGAGTAGTAGTAGTTACAATGTGAGCATATTCCATTGGATTTGGGTGTAGTCCTGCAGCAACAAGTCCTGCAATATGAGCCATATCAATCATTAGATATGCACCAACTTTATCAGCAATTTCTCTATATCTCTTAAAATCGATGATAAATGGATATGCACTTGCGCCACCAACAATTAATTTAGGTTTAGTTTCAAGAGCTAGTTTTTCTAATTCATCATAGTCAATTTCTTCAGTTTCTTTGTTTACATAATATGGAATAAATTTATAATCAATTCCAGAGAAACTTAAAGGACTACCATGAGTTAAGTGTCCACCTTGGTCTAGTGCCATACCTAATACAGTATCGCCATTTTCAAGAATTGCTCTATAAGCACCCATATTAGCTTGGGAACCAGAATGAGGCTGAACATTAACATATTTAGCATTAAAGATTTTCTTTGCCCTTTCAATTGCTAAGTCTTCAACTTTATCAACATAAGTGCATCCACCATAGTATCTTTTACTTGGATATCCCTCAGCATATTTATTTGTTAATATAGATCCTTGTGCTTCAAGAACTGCATTTGAAACAAAATTTTCTGATGCGATAAGTTCTATATTTTGTTCTTGTCTTTGTTTTTCTTCCTCAATTATTGAATAAATTTCTAAATCAACATTCTTTAACATGTATAGCTCCTTTCTATTGTATATAATCTGTTAATAAACTTTACTTGATTATTTATGTTTATTATAACATTTATTGAATAAAATGTGAATTATAAAACGTTATCAAATTATATTTATAAAAATAAAAAAATGGTAAATACTATAAATGGTGATATAATGAAAAAATTATATAAGTTTGGATATATCAGTGGTTGGTTTTTACTCTTTACCGCATTATTTTTCATATTTACTTTAATTTTTTATTTTAATAAAGTAACATTCTTTGGGTCTTTATGCTCATTAATTGTGATAATATTAAGCATTAGATACTTTGTTAATAATGTTATATATGTATATAATTATACTCTAAGAGGAAGTGTATTATTTATATATAGAAAGACAAAACCATTATATCAAATAGACTTAGAGAATATTGATATTGATAATGGATTTTTTGATGTTGAGAAGAAATTAATATTTTCTATAAAAGATAAGGATTTATCAATATCGATTGATTATGATAATGAATTATTACAGAAAAATTTTCAAAAAGGAAAATACAATAAGCGTAAGAAGTGGTATCTTGTTTTATTCATAATGGCCTTTATAATTGCTATATCTATTATATATGCAATAATTAAACATATATAATAATCATATTTTTAATTGCATTCATATTATACTCATAGGGGTGATAATATGAATTTTTTTATGGAACTTGATCCAGTTATACAAGGGCTATTCGCAACTCTATTTACTTATTTTGTTACAATGCTTGGTGCAAGTTTAGTTTTAATATTCAAAAAAGTAAATATGAAGATATTGGACTTAATGATGGGATTATCTGCTGGTATAATGATTGCTACATCATTTTGGTCTTTGTTACAACCAGCAATAGAACTTTGTGAAGAATTAGAGAGCAAAGCATTTTTAGTTCCGTCAATAGGGTTTTTACTTGGTGGATTATTTATAATAGTTTCAGATATCTTTTTAAATAAATTAGATAAAATAAACCCAAGCAAGAAGAAGAGTATTTTACTTACATCAGCGGTGACACTTCATAATATTCCTGAGGGTATGGCAATTGGTGTAGCATTTGGAACACTAGCGTTAGGAATATCAAATATAACTTTTACAAGTGCTGTAATGCTTGCAATTGGAATTGGTATTCAAAACTTCCCTGAAGGTGTTTGTGTCGCTATGCCACTAAGAGCAAATGGAATGTCTAGGTTTAAATCATTTATGATTGGTCAGTTATCTGGTATTGTTGAACCTATATTTGGAGTATTAGGCGTTATATTTGCTTTAACAATTCAATCGATACTTCCTTTATTATTAAGTTTTTCAGCTGGAGCAATGATTGCTGTAGTGTGTTCTGAACTGATTCCTGATTCATTTAAAGACAATAAAATTGTTGCTAGTATTGGTGTAATTGTAGGGTTTGTAATTATGATGATTCTTGATGTTTCTTTAGGATAATTAAATGAAATTTGAATATTATTTGTAAACGTTAACATATTTATTAATTAATTAAAATATGATATAATATTAATTAGTTTTAAAACTAATTAAGAGGTGAATAAATGGATAACAAAGAAAAAAACATCATTATGCTTATGCATGATATTTCTAAAATTTTTCACAATAAGATGAAAACTAGAGTTAATGATGATCCAAAGATGGTAACTTATAGACCAATTCTTAGAGTGCTAAGACATTATAATGGTTGTACACAACTTGATATTGTTAAGCATACTATGTTAAAAGCTCCAACAATAAGTCTTACATTACGTAATATGGAACAAGATAATTTAATTGAAAGAATTCCTAGTAGTGAAGATAAACGTAATATGAATATTTTTATTACAGCTAAAGGTAGAGAAGCTAATGAAAAATTGCGTATTGCTGCTGATTCTCTTACAGATGAATTACTTAAGGATATTAAAGAAGAAGATATTAACTATGTAAAGAAAATACTTATTGAAATAATTGAGAAAGCGGAGGAAGTATAAATGAAGATGATATTAAAGTATGTCAAACCTTATTGGTATTTTGTATTACTAGCGCCTTTATTTATGATTATTGAAGTTTTATGTGATTTAGTACAAATCGATATAATGTCTGAAATAGTTAATAAAGGTATTTTGAATCCATTATACAATGCTACTGAAAAAGTTCAAATAGTATTGAAGTATGGTGCTCAGATGTTAGGCTTATTAGCATTAGGTGGATTAGGTGGAATCCTTTCAGCCGCATGTGCTTCGGCTTGTGCAAATTCATTTGCTAATGATTTAAGAAAACAAGTATTCTCAAAAGTTGTTAATTTGTCATTTGAACAAACAGATAGATTTACAACTGGGTCACTTATTACAAGAATTACAAATGATATAACACAAATTCAAGATTTTGTATCAATGGCGGTACGAATGTTTATTAGATCACTTACAATGTTTGTTGGTGGAATGATCTTTATGTTTAGGATTAATCCAGCATTTGGTTATGTTGTATTAATTGTTTTACCAATAGAAATTTTAACAGTATTTTATTTCTTAAGAAAAGTTAATCCATTATTCAAAGTTGTACAAAAGAAAATAGATAGAGTAAATTCTGTAGTACAAGAAAATGTTAATGGCGCTAGAGTAGTAAAAGCATTTACTGGTGAAGAAAAAGAAAAAAATAGATTTGATGATGCTAATACTGATTTAGCTGACAATTCATATAGAGTGTTTAAAATTATGTCTTTCTTAGGACCTATTATGAATATTTTCTTATATGGTGTTTGTATTGCCATTATTTATATTGGTGGTATCGAAGTAGATAAGAATATTAGTTTAATTTTAGCTGGTAATGAACATGTATTCATGGTTGGTGACGTTATGGAAGCTGTTACCTATGTATCAATGATTCTTGGTGCAGTTATGCAACTTTCTATGATTTCTCAACAAGTTACTAGAGCTACTGTTTCAGCAAACCGTGTTAGAGAAGTTTTAGATAGTATTCCTGTTATCGTTTCTAACAACACAGAAATTATGAATACAGATGAATCTGGAACAATTGAATTTAAAAATGTTTCATTTAGTTATCCGAACTTTTCAAGTGATGATATTTTAGATGATGTATCATTGAAGGTTAACACTGGTGAGACTTTAGCAATCTTAGGTGCAACAGGTTCAGGTAAGACTACATTAGTTAACTTGATTCCTCGTTTCTATGACACATCAGATGGAGAAGTTTTAGTAGATGGTGTAAATGTTAAGGATTATGCGCTAAGTGATTTAAGAACAAGAGTAACTACTGTTCTTCAAAGAACTGAATTATTTAGTGGAACTATATATGATAATATTAAATGGGGTAAAGGTGATGCCACATTAGATGAAGTTAAGGAAGTTTGTAAGATAAGTCAAGCTGATGAATTTATTGAGGAATTCAATAATGGGTATGATACTATTATTGGAGAAAAAGGTTCATCTTTATCAGGTGGTCAAAAACAAAGATTAGCAATTGCTAGAGCATTAATTAGAAAACCAGAAATTCTAATTTTTGATGATTCAACTAGTGCATTAGACTTAGAAACAGAAGCTAAACTTTATAAAGCATTAAGAGAAAACTTAGGTGATACTACAGTAGTATTAATTGCTCAAAGAGTTGCTAGTGCTAAGAATGCTGATAGAATTGCTGTAATAGATCAAGGTAAGATTGTTGCATGTGATACGCATGATAACTTAATTAAAAACTGTGATATTTATATTGATATTTATAACTCTCAATTGAAACGAGGTGATGAAGATGAATAATCAAAGAAGACCTGGAGGCGGAGGTGGACGCCATGGTGCAATGCTTACTATGGAAAAGCCTAAAAACGCTAAAAAGACATTAGCTAGATTAGTGATGTATATCGGTACAAATAAGTATTTATTCTTTACATTATTATTCTTTACATTTATTGTTACAATTTTACAATTAGTTGGACCTTATTTACAAGGTGAAGCAATGGGTGTAATAACTATTACACAAGATAATCCTGAAATTAACTGGGATAGCTTATTAGTTCTATTATATGGTATGGCTTTATCATATGCATTTTTATCAGTGTTTACTTATTTCCAAAGTATCTTTTCTGCAAAACTAAGTCAATCAACTGTAGTAAAAATGAGAAATGATTTATTTGGTCATATTGTAAAACTTCCAATTTCGTATATTGATACACATCAACATGGTGACATCATGAGTAGAATGACAAATGATGTTGATAAGATTTCTAATACAATTTCAAGTTCAATTTCAAGTCTATTCTCAGGTATTTTAACAATTGTGGGTGTTTTATCAATTTCTTTATATTTAAACTGGTTCTTAACAGCAATTAGTTTAGTATCAGTATTTTTAACAGTACTAGTTGTAAAGAATTTATCTAAGTTAATGAGAAAGTTCTTTAAGAAGCAACAAGCATTACTTGGTGAATTAAACGCACATGCTGAAGAAACTATTACAGGATATAAAACTGTTGCGGCGTATTCACATGAAGATGAAGCAATCGATAAGTTTTATAAAATCAGTACAGATTTAAGAAAAGTAGGAATTAAATCACAAATCTTTGGTGGTGTAATGGGACCTGTTAATAACATTATTAATAACTTAGGTTTCTTACTTGTATGTGGTTTTGGTGGATATCTTGCAGCAACTCATTCTGGTTTAGGTGGATGGGGAGTAGTTGGATATGTTGTTACTATCGATGTTCTTTCTAAATTCATCTTATATTCAAAGAGATTATCTCGCCCTATTAATGAAATAGCTAACCTTTGGGCAAATATCCAATCATCAATGGCTGCAGCTGAACGTGTATTCGAAATAATGGATAACGAGTTAGAAGTTGATGAAGGTACTGTTAAACTAGTCGATGAAGAAATAAAAGGTTATTTATCATTCAAAGATATAAGATTTTCTTATGTTAAAGGCGAAGAAGTTCTAAAAGGTTTTAATTTAGAAGTGAGTCCTGGCCAAAAGATTGCGATAGTAGGTGCGACTGGTTCTGGTAAAACAACAGTTGTAAACTTATTATTACGTTTCTATGATCCAGATTCAGGAGCAATTTTACTTGATGGTGTTAATATTAATGATATTCCTAAATATGATTTACGTAAAAATATTGCTATCGTATTACAAGATGCTGTCTTGTTTGAAAGTACAATTGCTGAAAACATTAAATATGGAAGAGACGAAGCTACAATGGAAGAAATTATCAAGAGTGCTCAAATGAGTAATTCAGATTATTTCATAAATAGACTTCCAAATAAATATGATACAATGCTTTCAGAATCAGGTGGAAACTTAAGTCAAGGACAAAGACAATTACTAACAATTGCAAGAACAATCCTAGCAGATCCAAAAATCTTAATCCTTGATGAAGCAACATCAAGTGTCGATACAAGAACTGAAAAGAATATTCAAGATGCAATGGCTAGACTAATGAAAAATAGAACAAGTTTAATAATTGCTCATAGATTATCAACAATTCAAGATGCTGATGTAATTATTGTAATGGATGATGGAAAAGTTGTTGAACAAGGAAATCATAAAGAATTACTAAAACAAAAAGGTAAATATTATAATTTATATCAAACACAATTTGCTGGTAATCAAATATAAATAAATAAAGATGTTAGCTTTGCTAGCATCTTTTAATATACAAAATACTAGGAAAATTTTGTTGATTATTGTATTAATATGTGTTAAAATAAATTATGTAAGGGGAGATTTCAAAGATGGAAAAAACGTGGCTATTGATAAAAATAATAGTTAAAATTATTTGGGTTGTTTTTGCTGTTTTCTTATTCATTGGTGGATTAATCATGTTTATCGATGGAGTAAAAGAAGGCGATGGATGGATGACATGGTTTGCATGGGGAACAGGATGTGCAATACTGACTATTTTTAATACAATAAAAACTATTGTTACAAGTATAAAAGAAGGTGCAGAAGATGGTTCTAATAATTATACTTATAATAATGGATACATAAGTAATCATCCATTTTTAGGAGCATTAATGGGATTAATCGTAGGAATTCTAGCTTCTATGCTAGTTGGACCTATATATCTATTGTATAAATCAGTTGATATGATAGGATCATTAATTACAAACATATCTGATTTGAGAAGATTAAACTCATATGATGGTGAAGAATAATGAAAAAAAAGAATAAGTTATTAGTAATAAATTTAGGCTTTTATGGCGTATGTTTATTAACGGGTTTAATAATGCTGTTATTTTCAGATTTAGCAATTAAAGGATTAAGTAGTTTCTTTGTAATTGTCGCTATATCTAGTTTAGTTAGTTTAGGCTTTAACAAAAGTTTAAAATTACATAAAATGGTTAAGGTAGCGATGGTTTTAATTGGAATAATTTTAATGATAGTTATCTCTAATGCTTATTCATCTAATGAAAGTTTTAACGAAGTATATAATACGATTAATATAGCATATATAATTTTAGCAATTATTGTATTTCCTATATCAAGACTTTGTCTCATGAAAACAAAAGCATTTATGGCTATTAGCATATTAATGCCTCCAATTATATTTGGAATAATATTATTATTTAGTCAAGACTTTGATTTTGGTGATTTTTTAGCAACTGGAATATGGATAGTATTAGGAGTATTAGTACTCATCTACGGTGGTAGTCAACATCAATATTATGAAAGGCCTAAATATCTTACATTAACGGATGGAACTGAAGTAGAACATATGTATGATGATTTATATAAAGACGTATATGGCAACTATTATACATTAGATTCTTCGGGAGATCATTTAATAAAAAAATAAAATCAAGTTGATATATTCTATAAAAAATAGTATAATATATAAGGTTGTGAATGTTATGTCTGAAAAAAAGAAATTTAATAAATTAGGTTTAATCTTTTTAATTCCAGGTATTATTTGTATAATAACAGGATTTGCAGATTTCTTTGGCGGTGGTATGCCTGAACTTTTCTTTTTGTTCTTTATAGGTATGCCTTTAGTATTTGTTGGTTTAGTATTACTAATGGGAACTAATTATAATACAATTGCAAGATATCGTGCTAAACAAATAAATCCGATTTTAAAAGATACAGTTGACTATGTAACTGAGAATAAGGATTCATGTCCTAAATGTGGAGAACTAAATGATAAAGATGCTGAATATTGTGAAAAATGTGGCGCGTTTATGAAAAAGTTTTGTCCATATTGTGGGGAAGATGTTTCTTCAGATGCACAATACTGTAAGAAATGTGGTAGAAAATTATGTTAGTATTAATTGGAGCAAGCGCATCGGGAAAAACTGAAGTTGTTAACTGTCTAATTCAAAAATATGGATTAAAGAAGATGATAACTTATACAACTCGTGAGTCAAGAGAAAACGAAAAAAATGGTGTAGCATATCACTTTGTTACAATTGATGAGTTTAAAAACCTTATGGATAATGATGAATTTGTTGAAAGTGTTTGCTATAATGGTAATTATTATGGAACTAGAAAATCTGATGTATCAGATGATAAAATAGTTATATTAGAACCAAATGGTTTACATTCTTTTATCAATAAAATGAAAGATAAAATTATTTCTATTTATTTAGACGTTAGTGAAGAGGTTCGAATTGAACGCATGAAGAAAAGAAATGATAAAGAAGAAAATATAAAGAAAAGAATAGTTAACGATAGAATTACTTTTGCTAATGTAAAAGACGTTGACTATATAATTAAAAATGAAAACATAACTCTAGAAGAGTTAGCAAATAAAATTTATAATATATATAAGGAGAAGAAAATGAAAGTTTTAGTTGAAACATCTGCACGTCACGTGCATTTATCAGAAGAAGTATTTAAAGTATTATTTGGAGAAGGTGCTAGCTTAACAGTTAAGAAAGAATTATCTCAACCTGGACAATATGCATGTAATGAAAGAATTAATGTTATTGGTCCTAAGAAAGCTCTTAACGGTGTATCAATTTTAGGTCCTTTCCGTAAAGATACACAAGTTGAACTTTCAGCAACTGATGCTCGTTCAATTGGTTTAGATATCGCAATTAAAGAATCTGGAGACATCAAAGGTACTCCTGGATGTGTATTAGAAGGTCCATGTGGAAAAGTTGAAATTAAAGAAGGCGTTATCGTTGCTAAGAGACATATTCATATGACAACAAAAGATGCTGCTGAATTTGGTTTAGTTGATAAACAAATCGTAAGCGTTAAAGTTGCTAACGATGTTCGTACTACAATCTTTGGTGACGTAGTAGTAAGAGTTCGTGATGATTTCGCATTAGCAATGCATATTGATACTGATGAATCTAATGCAGCATTTGTTGCTCC
>CAZHQU010000020.1:0-14321 GCA_964534245.1 uncultured Coprobacillus sp. | reverse complement strand
ATGTAAATTTTTCCTATAACTATTTTTATTTTGTTTAATATATGATATAAAGGCAGCATTTTCATGCTGCCTATTAATTACTAATTTTTATTTAGCTTCTACTTCTTTACCATCTTTGAATGTAATAACAACAGCTTCTTTTTCTGGATTACCTTTATTAAATTGGAATCCTGCGCTTGATGTTACTAAACCATCAAATGTACCATTAGTTAAAGCTTCAACAACTTTAGCGTAATCTGTAGAACCAGCTTGTTCGATTGCTTGTTTAGCAATATAAACTGCATCATAGCCTAATGCTGCGAATGAAACTGGAGTTTCTCCATCATATTTAGCTTTATATGCATCTACAAATTTCTTAACAACTGCATTTTCAGAAGCACCAAAGTAATGATTAGTATAGAAACAGTTTTCTAAGAATGAAGCATCATCGCCTTCTTTAACTTGTTGAATAACGCCATCCCAACCATCTCCACCATAGCAAACGCCTGTATAACCAGCAGCATAACCAGTCTTTAATACGTTATAAACAGTTTCATAGTAATCTGGAACATATACACATTGGTAACCACCAGCTAATATTGGGCTCCAGAATGAATTAAAATCTTTAACATCTTTTGCATAACCTTGAGCAACAACAGTCATGCCAGCTGCTTCAGCAGTTGCAACGAATGCATCTTTTAAACCTACAGAGTAATCATCATCATTATTGAATAATACGTATGCTTTATCATAACCAGCTTCTTTGGCATATTTAGCCATATATTCACCTTGATATGAATCATAGAAACAAGCACGGAAAATGTTATTTCTCTTATCTCTTTGATTGCCGTCTTCACCAACAGTTAATTTATCTGCAGTACCAGTTGGAGTGATTACAGGAACTCCTTCTTTAACAGCTTCACCGATTAAACCTTCAGTAGCACCTGAAGTTACAGCACCGATTACAACATCAACATTTTTAGAAACTAATGTTGTTAATGCAGCACCAGCTTTTGTAGCATCAGCTTCATCGTTTATGAAGTCAACTAATTCGAATTCTTTATATTCGTCGCCAACTTTAACGCCGCCAGCTTTATTAATTTCTTCTATAGCAAGTTCAACACCCTTTTTAACAGCTAAACCGTAAATACTTGTTGATCCACTTAATGGTCCAGATGAACCTAATTTGACAGTGTTACTTTCTCCACACCCTACTAATACGAATGCAAGAACAAATACTAATAACATACTTAAAAATTTCTTCATATTTCTTCCTCCTAAATAAATGTAGATACATTATACACTACTCTTTATAAAAAATAAATAAAAATCGTAATGTAAACGTTTTAGAAAATGCATTTTTTTACAATTTGTAAATTTTCATTAATTCTTGAACAATTTAGACTTTGGCATCTTATTCTTTACTTTTTCTTAAATTATTTGTATAATTTATATATATTTATAAAATGGTGATTCTATGACAGAAAAAATTAAAAATACAATACTTGGATTTGTTTTAGCAGATGCAATAGGCGTTCCAGTAGAATTCACATCTAGAAAAGTATTAGAGAGTAATCCACTAAAAGATATGATTGGTTATGGAACATATAATATGCCAGAAGGATCATGGTCTGATGACTCTACAATGACTTTAATCACATTAGATGTGCTATCTAAATATGGTCTTAACTATGAAAAACTAATGGATGATTTTGTAAAGTGGTATAAAGAAAGTTACATGACACCTACAAATAAATTATTTGATATAGGTATTAGCACAAGTGATGCTCTTAATAAAAGATTATTAGGTTTTAATCCATTAGACTGCGGTGGCAAGAGTGAATATAGTAATGGTAATGGCAGTTTAATGAGAATTTATCCATTTGCATTCTATACAATGAATTTATCAAAAGAAGACAGAAAAAAAGTGATTTTTGATGCATCTTCTTTAACTCATGCCCATGATATATCTAAATGGGGTTGTTTATTATTAACAGAGTATTTAATTAAACTTTTAAACGGTCAAGAAAAGTTTAAAGCATATTATGAGTTATGTGATGAATATTATAATAAATCTCATAAAGTTTATAATAAATTATTAGATAAAAATATCAATAATCTTAATGTAAACCAAATTGCGTCTACGGGATTTATTGTTGATACACTTGAAGCAGTTATTTACTCATTTTTAAAATTTGATAATTACAAAGATATTGTTTTATTCGCAATAAACCTAGGAAATGATACAGATACAATTGGAGCAATTGTAGGTGGGCTTGCTGGAATGTATTATCAGGATATCCCAAGTGTCTGGATAAACAAACTTAAGAAACTTGATTTAATAAATACTATTATTGATAATTATATCAAATCATTACAATTATTATAATAACATAATTAAAAGGCGTTTATATCATTTCAATAAACGCCTTTTTAAATATTTATAATTTTTATTCATCTAATAAACTTTGTTTTCTTTCCTCTAATAATTTTACTGAAACGTTAATATCTTCAATTCTTTCTTCAACTGCTTTCCACGCATCTTTGTATCCCTTATCATCTCTAGATGACACAGGTAATGACAAAAGTGTAATTTTGTCTTGTAATGCATCAATTAAAGAATCTTTAAATTTCAATAAAATTACATTTATCATTTCTAATTCTTCTTTTTTATTACTCCTGATATATTCCGTTTTTTTATATATTGTTTTATTTTTTTCTTAA
The DNA here is from genome assembly GCA_964534245.1 of uncultured Coprobacillus sp. Taxonomy (GTDB): domain Bacteria; phylum Bacillota_I; class Bacilli_A; order ML615J-28; family CAG-698; genus CAG-698. The sequence continues at coordinate 11,618 of CAZHQU010000020.1, read as the reverse complement.
TTCAGCTATTTCCATTATTAGTTTTTCAGTTTTTTCCCATCCTAAACATGGGTCAGTAATTGATTTCCCATATACCCCACCATCAGCTTTTTGACAACCGTCCTCGATATATGATTCGATCATTAAACCTTTAACTAATTTTCTTACATCTTCATTATGTCTAGTACTGTGTAATACTTCTTTAGCAATTCTAATTTGTTCTTCCCATTTTTTACCAGAGTTAGCGTGGTTAGTATCTACTATTACTCCAGGATTTTTTAAGCTTGATTCTTTGTATAGATTCGCTAGTGCAATTAAATCTTCATAATGATAGTTTGGATGAGATTGTCCACGTTTATCTACATATCCTCTTAAGATTGCATGAGTTAAATAATTACCTTCAGTATTAACTTCCCATCCTCGATAGATAAATGTATGCCCACTTTGAGCTGCATAAATTGAATTCATCATAACTGTTAAGTCACCACTTGTTGGATTTTTCATTCCTACTGGAATTGCTAAACCACTTGCTGTAAGACGATGTTGTTGGTCTTCAACTGATCTTGCTCCTACAGCAACATAAGAAAGTATGTCAGATAAATATCTATGATTTTCTGGATATAACATTTCATCAGCACAAGAAAAACCAGTTTCTTCCAATGCTCTCATATGTAATTTTCTAATTGAAATTACACCTTTTAACATATCAGGATTTTGTAATGGATTTGGTTGATGTAACATACCTTTATATCCAGCACCTGTTGTTCTAGGTTTATTTGTATATATTCTTGGAATAATTATAATTTGATCTTTTACTTTTTCTTGTACAACTCTTAATCTTTTAATATAGTCAATAACTGCATCTTCTCTATCAGCAGAACATGGACCAATAACTAAAATAAACTTGTCACTTTCACCATTAAATACTTTAGCTATTTCTTCATCGTTTTTTCTTTTTATTTCTGAAAGTTCTTCACTCACTGGGTATAATTTTTTAATTTCTAGTGGTGTAGGTAGCTTTCTTAAGAATTCCATTTTCATAATTTATTACCTCTTCTAAATTCTATGTTTAAGCTATATATAATTTATATTTTATAATTAATCATCAAAATATGATCTACGTATTGTTGATGTACGCATTATATTCTTCATGCTTTCGACATCTTCGTTTTCAATTGTTTCTTTAAGTTTTTGAAATTGGTTTAAGAATAAATCCATTTGTTTTAGTAATTCTTCTTTATTTAATAAGAATAATTCACTCCACATATTTTCATTAATTCTCGCTATTCTTGTTAAGTCTCTAAATGAGTCCCCAGTATATTCTACTAAATGTTTGCTTTCTTTACATGTCATTAAACTTACAGCAATGCAGTGTGTAAGTTGTGATAAGAAGCCAATCATTTCATCATGTTCTTCATTAGATAGTCTTACAACATTTTTAAATCCTAATAACCTTCCAATGTCTTCAACAGCATTGATTGCGCTTTCGCTTGCTTTATCGTTAGGTATTACAATGTAGTTAGCACCTTTAAAAATCTTCTTATCAGCATTTCTAACACCATACACTTCACGACCAGCCATTGGATGAGCTAGAACATACTCAATATCATCTCGAATAAATTCTCTAATTTCTTTATCAATGCAAGACTTAACACCAGTTACATCAGTTATTACTACACCTTTCTTTAGTAAGAATTGATATTTCTTTAACCAGTCTATAAAGTCATGTGGGTAGAGAGCAAAGATAACCATATCAAAAGTTGATACGTACTCTTTTTTTACTTCAGTATATCCATGTTTTATAATACCTTGTTTGATTCCATATTCAATAGAATCACTATTAATATCTATAGCACCAACTTCAAACCCCACATCTGATAAACCTTGTGCATATGATCCACCTAATAGGCCAAGCCCAACAATTAATATTTTATTATTTTTATTAATTAACGATAAATTACTCATACTTTACCTCAACGCCAAGTTTAATCAAATCTTCAAAAAAACTTGGATAACTCTTATTTATTGCTTCAGCACCTGTTATCGAACCACCATATTTAGTAAGCATTACTGATAGTGCCATTACTAGTCTATGATCATTATGTCCATCTAAATCAACTAAAGGTGCTTTGATATTTTCATTTTTAATAATTACTTCATTTCCTAAATCTATTACTTCAACATCAAACTTTTCTAGTTCTTCTTTTAAGTCTAAAACTCTATCGCTTTCTTTTATCTTAAGTCTAGCTGTATTGACAAAATGAGCTCCATGTTTTAAACTCGCCATACAAAATAGAATTGGTCCTAAATCAATACAATTACTAATATCTATTATATCATTAGTTTTATCTAGTTTTTCAAATAATTCTTTATAAACTTTATCTCCTTGATAAGAGTTTATATTTAGTCCTTCTAGATAAACTTTACCATTTAAATAATTAAATGCATCAATAAAAGCTGCATTTGAATAATCCCCTTCAACAGATAATTTATTATTCAAAATATATTTTTGATTACCCTTAATTATATATTTATTATCTTCATGAATAATATTAATATTAAACTTTGATAATACATCAATAGTCATATCAACATAATTACTACTTTCTAAATTTGTTGTTATATTAATTACACTATCATCATCAAGTAAGGATAATGCAAATAAAAGTCCTGTTATGAACTGACTACTGACATTACCTGGGAGATTAAATACTCCCGAGCTTAATTTTCCTTTAATATAGATTTTATCTTTAGTTATTTTATAGTCTATTCTGTTTAGTTTAAATATATCTTCATATGGGCCAATACCTCGAGATATTAGCTTTTCTGTGCCTGTAAATACTAAGTCTTTACCTGTAACTAAAGCAATAGGAATAAAGAATCTTAATGTACTACCACTTTCCCCACAGTCTAATACTAATTCATCTCTAAGTATTTTACCTGGTTTAATACAAGCTTTTTTATCTGCTACATTAGCGCTAATCCCTAATTCCTTTAAACATCTAATTGTAGCTTTAATGTCATTACTTAAAACAACATTTTCAACTATACATTCTTCTTTACTTAAAGCTGCTCCAATCAGTAAACGATGAGAATAGCTTTTTGATGGTTGGGCTAAAACTTTTCCGGTTGCTTTACTTTTATTAATTGTTACTCTCATCATTTTTCCTTTCTTAACATTATAAGTATATTATTTAAGGTTCACTAATTCTTCTAAAGCTTCTAAATAACCATTAAAGCCATGTCCTTTAATTGTTTTAATTGCTACAAAAGATATATAACTATGTTTTCTAAATTCTTCTCTTCCGCTTATATCTGAGATATGTACTTCTATACAAGGTATACTTACAGCTTTTAAAGCATCAAGTATTGCAACACTTGTATGAGTATATCCAGCAGGATTAATAACAATTCCTGATACTTTATTCATATATGCTTCTTGTATTTTATCTACTATTGAACCTTCATGATTTGATTGATATATTTCAACTTCCACATTTAAATCTTTTGCTTTTGATTTAATCATTTCACATAAATCTTTATATGTTGCTTTACCATATATCTCTGGTTCTCTTATTCCTAAGAAGTTTAAATTTGGTCCATTTACTACTAAATATTTATTCATGTTATTCACCATTTATCTTAATATATCTATAATTTTATTAACTGTTTCATTTATATCATCATTATTTGTTACAACATAATCACAAGCTTCTTTATATAAAAGATATCTTTCATTATATAATTTTTTTAGTTTTTCAACATTTGACGATAATGGTCTTGTATCATCTATAGCAATATTATTAATATCTCTATCTATAAATATTATTATTCCATTTGCTTTTAGTGACTTAATATTAGATTCTCTCTTAACTACTCCACCACCAGTAGAAAGTATTTTATTATTTAATAATGAAATATTATTTATTACATCACTTTCGATGTCTCTAAATTCTTTTTCGTTACTTTCTGATAGAAAATCTTTTATTTGGCAGTTAATTACTTTTTCTATTTCCACGTCAGAATCTACTAGTTCTTTGTCTAGTGATTCTGATAACATTTTGCCTATTGTTGACTTCCCGCAGCCAGGCATACCAATTAAAACTATGTTTTGTTTTTTAGTTAGAATTTCGTTATATACTTTGTTTATAACTTCAATTGTTTGAGTTTCTTCTAAAGTTCTATCTAAGAATTTGTTCACAGCATATACGGCTTGACCAACTAACATATATAAACCACCAACTGCTTTTATGCCTAACTTCTCAGCATTTCTAACAAGTCTTGTTTTTAATGGATTATATACAACATCAACAACTGCTTCTAGTTTGTTATAATTAGTAATATCAATTATAGGTTCTTCATCTTTTGGATACATTCCATTAGGACTAGTGTTAACTATTATATTTACATCTTTTAAAGTTTTAGCTTCTTCATATGTAATTGTATTTGACTTCACTCTTTTTACGCTTCTAGACACAAAGAATACATTTTTAGCTTCTAAATCTTTTAAGACTACACTTGCTGTTTTAGATGTTCCACCTGTACCTAAAATTAGTACAGTTTTATCTTTAACACTAATGTTATTACTTGTTATTAATGCTTTTAATCCATAGTAATCTGTATTATATGCATATAATAATCCATTTTTATTAACAATTGTGTTTACCGCTTTAATCTCTAATGCTTTGTCATCAATATAATCCATATATGGTATTACCATTTCTTTATATGGAATTGTAACATTTAAGGCATTATAACTTTTAGATAAAATGAATTTTTCTAAATCCTCTTTGGCTATTTCTTTTAGTTCATATGTATAGTCTGCTAATTTTTCATGTATTTCTTTTGAGAAACTATGTCCTAGTTTTTCACCTATTAATCCATATTTCATATTATCACCATTTAAAATTTTAAGAAGTCATCTCCATACTTAGTTTTTAGTAAATCACAGATAACGATTGCTACTACACTATCAATCACCACCGCAATTCTTCTAATGATTGCTGGATCATGACGACCTTTTATTTCTAATTCTGTATTTTCTTTTGTTTCAAAATCTACTGTATTTTGTTTTATACCTATTGATGGGGTAGGTTTTACTGCACAGTTAAATATTACTGGCATTCCGTTTGTTATACCGCCGTTAACTCCACCATTATGGTTTGTTTTTGTTACGATTTTATTATCTTTCACTTCAAATTCGTCATTAGCCTTAGAACCTTTTAAATTAGCAAAGTTAAATCCTTCACCAAATTCAATTCCTTTAATTCCACCAATTCCAAATAATCCATTAGCTATTTTTCCTTCAACACTTGAAAACCAAGGATCACCTAATCCTACTGGAAGGCCATAAATTGCTGTTTGTAACACCCCACCGACTGAATCTTTATCAGTAGCAGCTTTTTCACAAACTTCCTTAATATCTTCTTCAATACTTTCTAGTACAGGAAACATTTTATCATTTAATGATTTTATATCATTAAGTACATTACTAAAATCTCTATCAGTAACATCTGCACATTTCTTAATATGAGTTCCTATGTAAATTCCTTTTTCTTTTAAAGCATTTATTAGAATTGCTCCACACGCTACAATTACTGCCGTAATTCTGCCTGAGAAATGTCCTCCACCACGATAGTCATTAAATCCATTATATTTTTCATATGCTACGTAATCAGCATGAGATGGTCTTGCTTTTGTTTTAATATCTGAATAATCTTTGCTTTTTACATTATTATTTTCGATTATTATGCTTATTGCTTCTCCTGTTGTGTAGCCATTAAATACTCCACTTAAAATGTGAAAATTATCTTCTTCTACTCTAGCAGTTTCCATTTTGCCTTTAGGTCTTCTTTTAGTAAGTTGATATTTGATAAAATCTTCATCAACTTTAATACCTGCACAAACACCATCTAAAACTGCACCAATAGCTTTACCGTGACTTTCACCCCAAATTGTTAATTTTAAGTTATCACCTAAAGTATTTTTCATAGTTACCTCCAATGGATTTATAAATAGTCCTTTATTTCTTTTAAACTAATTTTGTTTATTTCGAATGTTCCTGGTGCTTTCACTTCAACAATTGTTATATCTTTATTGCTTCTTTTCTTATCTAATGATATATATTTAAATAAATCATCATTTGTTATTGTGTTAGCAATACTTTCTTTTGTTGGGAGATTATATTTAACTAATAACTCTTTAATTTCATTTTGTAAGTTAAGTGGAGTCATATATAGTAAACCTATACCAACGCATTCACCATGTAATAAGTTAAACTTACCACTACTTTCAATGGCATGTCCAATTGTATGTCCAAAGTTCAATATCTTGCGTAAGTGTTTCTCATGAGGATCCTTCTCAACAACATCTTTTTTTACAAGTAATGCTTTTTCTATGACAGTATCAATATCTTTATAAATATCATTACTATTTTTTATTAATTCATATAACTCTTTATCACTAGTTAATCCCATTTTTAAAGCTTCAACTAAACCAGCCATAAATTGTCTTTTATCAAGTGTACTTAATACATTTGGATCAACCAATACTTTTTCTGGTGGATAGAAAGCACCAACTAAGTTTTTGTATCCTTTTTTATCAATTGCTGTTTTACCACCTATTGATGAGTCTACTTGAGCTAGAAGTGTTGTTGGGATGTTATAAAATGTTATACCTCTCATATAGGTTGCTGAAACGAATCCCGCTAAGTCTCCAACAACTCCGCCACCTAATGCTATTACACAATCTGTTCTTGTAAATTCATTATCAATCAAGTAATCTAAGATACTTGAATAATTAGCAAATGATTTACTTTCTTCACCTTGTTTAATTGTATAAACAAAGACATTATCATCATTTTGATTAGCTATATTTTCTTTTAATATATCAACATATTGAACTGGAATGCCATCATCTGTTAAGATTAAAGTTTTTCTATTTTTGATATCTAAGCTATTAGCGCTTAAATAACTTGACGCTTTATTAAGAATTCCTCTTTCAATTATAACTTGATATTCTTTATTGTTCATTTTAATTTCAAGTATCATATCTTACTCCTAATTATTTATAAATAAATTCTATATTAACTAATATATCCCAACAACTTTAAGTTTATCGCAGAATACATTTAATGCTCTTAACATATCTTTACCTTCTGGAGAATTAATGTTTCCTTCTAATTCTACATAGAAGTAATAGTTCCAAATTAATTCTTTCATAGGTCTACTTCTTAAACATCTCATATTGAATCCATGTGAACCAATGATGTTTAATGTTTTTGCTAAAGCTCCAGCTTCATTTTTAACAGTAAATACTACTATTGAATTATCAGCATGATTTCCTTTAGTTTTTTCATTTAATACTCTTGAGAAAGCTCCAAATCTTGTTGTGTTATTTCTGCTTGAGTTAATATTTGATTCTAATACATCTAAGCCATATAACTCAGCTGATTCGCTTGATGCAATTGCGGCTATAGTATTATCGTTGCTTTCAGCTACCATCTTTGCAGCAACAGCTGTGTTTTCAGCTTCAATAACTTTTAAGCTATGTTTTTCAATGTATTTAGCACATTGAGCTAAAGCTTGAGGATGACTGATAACAGTTTTAATATCTTTTAAATTGCAATTCTTTTTAGCACAAATATTATGAACAACATCAAGTTCAATCACTTGGTTAATGTAAAGAGTTCCTGAGAATAATAAGTCTAATACTAATGCAACATCTCCAGCGTAACTATTTTCTAGAGGAAGTACACATGTATCACAAACACCATCTTCAACAGCTTTATATGCTGAAGCAAAATCTGGATAGTTCACAAAATTTGCCTTTGGGAATAACTTCATAGATGCGATATGTGCAAATGCTCCTTCTACACCACTATAAGCAACTTTCATACCTTCCATTAATCTTGACTGGTACCTTTTAGAAATGCTCATTGTTTCATTTAAGAAATTTACATAGTATTCTCTTATTTGATCATTTTGAATATATTTTTTGTTTTTCTCAATTACTTCTATTTCTCTAGTTTTATCAAAAATAGGAAGACCATGGCTTATTTTATATTCAGCAACTTCTTTTGAAACGTTCATTCTTTCTTCAAATAACTTTGCCATCTCTTCATCTATTGTATTTATCTTTTTTCTAATATCATCTAAATTTTTCATAATTATCCTCTGTTATCTAAATAGTCTATATTATTTATTATATATTTTATTTTTTGTATTCTTCAATTAATTTCTTAAATGCTGGTAATGAATTAATAATTTGTTCCTTTGATACACAGTATGATATTCTAATGTATTCTTTGACACCAAAAGAATCACTTGGCACTAATAATAGTTCATACTTTTTAGCCAGTTCTGAAAAAGCATATGCATCTTTATCTAATGACTTCATAAAGATATAGAATGCTCCTTCTGGTTTTACTACTTCATAACCATATTTAGTTAATTCATTATATAGAATTTCTCTATTCTCTTCATATACTTTTATATTTGATGTGTATCCTAAGCATTTAGGAACCATATATTGGAAAAGTGCTGGGGCACAAACAAATCCCATTGATCTGCCTGCTCCACAGATTGCTTTATAGACATTAACTGAATCATTACATTTAGGATTAACTAAAATATAACCAATTCTTTCGCCTGGTAGAGATAATGATTTACTAAATGAATAACAAACGATAGCATTATCATAATAGTTTGTTATATATGGTACATCAACATCACCATAAACAAGTTCTCTATATGGTTCATCTGATACTAAGTAAATATTTTGATTAAATTCTTTTTCCTTACATCTTAATATATCAGATAACTTCTTTATAACTTCTTCACTATAAACAACTCCAGTTGGGTTATTTGGTGAATTAATAATAACTGCTCTTGTGTTTTTATTTATACTTTTTTCTAAAGCTTCAAAATCTGGTATAAAGCTTGGAATACTACTTTCTACAGGAACAATTTTTCCTGAAGCATTCTCAACAAACACTTTGTATTCAGGGAAGTATGGAGTAAATACTATTACTTCATCTCCTGGGTTTAGAATTGCTCTAAAAGTAATCGAAAGTGATGCAGCCGCCCCACAAGTCATATATATTAAATTACCGCTTACATCAGTATTATATTTATTATTAATATACTTTGCAATTGCTTCCTTAACAAAATTATCTCCACTTGCTGAAGTATATCCATGTAGTTTAGTTGGTTCAACTGTTTGAATTAATTCTACTAACGTATCATTAACAATACTTGGAGCTGGAACACTTGGGTTTCCAATTGAAAAGTCAAAGACTTTATCAACACCAATTGCTTGTTTTCTCTTTTTTCCATACTCAAATAGTTCACGAATATCGCTTCCTTTTGCCCCTAATTTATACATATTCTCATTAAACATAAACCACCTCATAAATGACTTATCTTTTATTATAGCCCATTTTTTAAATTTTTGCAATTATTTTGCAATTAAAATCGACTATTCGTTTTATATATATAAAAAATAAAAATCAGACTCCGAAGAATCTGATCATCATTTACTTATTTTCTACATTTTTAAATTTATCAATTAACTTATTATAATTCTTTTTATGATATATTGAATCAAATAATTTTAACACACTAGAAGGGTCATCACTCTCAACAACTAAATCAACAACATCTCTTATGTATTTTGGCGTAGTTGATAACGCTACACTAAAATCTGCTTCTTCTACTAATGGAATGTCCGTTCTACCCGAAATGCTTATTATTACTTTATCATAATTGTATTTTTTCTTTAAATATCTAATTGCATCTTCTTTAGTTGATTCAATAGAATTAATCTTTAAACAGTAATAACCTCTAGTTGTATGAGGATATTCAAATAGATCTACTAGATCATTTACTTCTTTTCTAATATCTTCCATTAATGACTCAATCTTTTCTTTTTCATCAATGATTAAGTAAAATGATGCTTCTAAATCATTAGGAAGTGTTCCTCTTACAAAATTATATCCTTCTTCATATTTATTTTTTTCAAAAAAATCAATTTCCCCTTGATTAGTTAGTTTATTATGATAACAGTGTAAAATATTATCATTAATTGTGTAAACAAAACTGTTTATATTATGACTTTTTAAAGTTTTATCAATCTTTAGTCTTACATCGTTATCAATACTTTTAATAACTTCATACTTTTTATTTTTAAAGTCATACACAGCTGCACCATTCATCGCCACCATTGGGAATTCAACTTCAACACCTTTGAATACTTTTTCTAAGTATCCTGTTGTTCTAGTTGTTACAAAACATAAAGGCATATCCTTATAATACAAATCATTTAATTTATACTTCATAAAATCTGGGATATGTTCAACATCTTTAATAAAATTATTGTTAAGTGATGTTACAAATAAAATGTTCTTATTTCTATGCATTAATAAAGACATATTATTAATTAATAGAGATATACCTACGCCTATGATTGTTGAAAGGACACGGTTTGTGGCGAACTGAAAAACAGGCATTCCACCATTACGAATTGATATTGTAACACTTAAATATGTTAAACATGAAATGAATACTGCATCCTTTTGTCTCACCTTAACAGTTATCAATATCAAAGGAATTATTCCTATTGACACCCATAAAAATGTAATCAGTTCAAAAAGTGCATAATTAGTTTCTTTTATATTAAATATATCAATTAGAAAATATTCTGATATAAGTATTAACACCATACCAAAATATCCACCAATAACTGAACCAAACGATCTAATACGTGCTTGTGTTAAACTAGCTTTTGTATTCTTATGAAGAGCATATACTGCCGCAATCCCTGCAAAAAATGGTGTATACATATTTGATGGTGCTTTCCAGTCAGATCTATCATAACTATACTTTTGATCAATTAGTAATAATATAACATGAATTAATAAAACAACAAACACAGCAATTGCTGTTTTAATAATTCTCATTCCAATTCTTGGAGCTCCTTTAATGATTTTACTTTTCATATCATTCTCTCTAATATATTTAGTCTAAATATTTGTTTTCTCTTAAGTAATTTTCTAAAATCAATGCCATTTCTCCAATAAACATTGCGCAAGGTCTAATCTTATAATATTCTTCTGTACGCTTATCTGGAATAGGCGCTTCAGGACCTTTAAGTTTATTTAATAATTCAGCACAATTATACGTTTTAAATTTATCCCTAAATTCAAATGCTAACTTTTGTATTCTTGCATAATGATCAGCCTTTGCATCATTATCTAAAACTTCATAATCACCATGGAGTAAACCTAAAACAATAGCCATACCTGTAACACATCCACATACTTCTCTTAGTCTTGCAACTCCACCACCAAATGAACTAGAAAATTTCTTTAAAACTTCTTCATCAATCTCAAATAAATCTTTAAAAGCTAAAACAATAGCTTGGGCACAATTATGTCCATTACAAAATAATTCTTGGGCTTTTTTACTATAATCACTCATACTCTACACTTTCTAAATATAATTACTCTATAATAATTTCTATAATTATATTTTAATTATATTTTATTATTTATTTTACATCCTATAAATTATATCACATTTTAACAAATATTGCCACTATTACATAAAATATACAAATCTAAAAGTATTAACTTTAAAGAT
>CAZHQU010000019.1:0-15102 GCA_964534245.1 uncultured Coprobacillus sp. | reverse complement strand
ATCTTTTACTTCTTTAATGATATTAGCACTTAAGTTAACACATCCATCTTTTGTAATTAATACATCGTCTTCTATTCTTACGCCAATTCCTTCTTCTTCAATGTATAAACCAGGTTCAACTGTTAAAATCATATTTTCTTCGATGCCATTTTCATAGAAGCATGGGTCATGTGTATCAAGGCCTATACTATGCCCAATACCATGGAAATAATATTTTACGATATCTTCGTCTTTTTCAATTAATCCTAATTTTTTACATGATTCAGTTAATAACTTTTTAGAATATTCATGATATTCTAGTCTTGTAATGCCAGGTTTTAAGAATTCAATACATTTTTTATTACAGTTTAGTACTTCTTTATAAACGGCTTTTTGTCTTTCAGTAAATTTACCATTAACTGGGAATGTTCTAGTAATATCACTAATGTAAAGTTCTGTTTCAGTTCCTAAATCAAATAATACTAATTCTCCATCTTTAAGTTTTTGGTTATTAAATCCATAATGCAGAATTGTAGCGTTTTTTCCACCCGCAGCAATTGTATTAAATGAATGTATTCTTTGCCCATTATCTTTAATGACAAAGTCAAAGTGATTTTCTAGTTGATACTCATAAATACCAGGTCTTGATTCAATCATTAATTTTTCAATTCCAATTTGAGTTACATCAATTGTTTCTTTGATTAAGTCAATTTCTTCTTGTTCTTTAATTGCTCTTAAACCAACAATAATTTTATAACAATCAATAATATTTAAACCTTCTACTAAACATTCATGTTCTTTAGAAAAATCTTTATTATAGTTATATTTAACATGTTTATCATACTCTAAATTGAAATATACATCCTTAATTTCGCTTGTAATTGCGTTTTTAATGTCTTCTTTGTAATTATTTATGTATAAAACATTAGCAATACCAGAGATTTCTTGAGCTTCTTCAATTTCAAGTTTTGCACCTACCCATTTAACTAAAACAGGATCATTTTTTTCAATGAATAGATATTCTTCACATTTTCCATTTTTCTTAAGTAAAAATAGAACAACATGAGCTTGATTAATACCAGTTAAATAATAGAAATTCTTATCGACTTCATAATTATATTCTTCATCAGCAGATTTTTTATAAACTGTTCCTGATGATAAAATAGTTACTGAATTATCATTTATTTTATCAAAATACTTTTTTCTATTATTAACAAAAAATTCTTTTTTCATATTAATTACTTCACCTCATTTATAATTTTTAATACACTTTCTTTTACTTCAGCATTACGTTTTTTAGTTTCTTCAAGTGAAGATGAACAGCATGAAATATATAATTTCATCTTTGGTTCAGTTCCACTAGGTCTTAATACAAAGAATCCACCATCACTTAAGAAATATTTAATAACGTTAGATTCAGGAAGTGTCAATTTGCTTTCAGTACCTTTCACTATATCTTTTCTAATCTTTAATAAATAATCTTCTTTCATTACTACTTCAAGTTCTGGAGCATCAAATTTATCGATATTTCTAAATGTATCTAAAATTCTACTAATTTTCTTAGCTCCTTCTTCACCTTCAAGATTGATATTTACTAAATCTTCTAAATAATATCCATATTTCTTATATACTTCATTTAATACGTCAATTAAAGTCTTGCCTTGATTTTTGTAAAAGCATGCCATTTCAGAACATAATAATAATGCTTGTAAAGAGTCTTTATCTCTAACGAAATCTTTTATTACATATCCATAAGATTCTTCATAGCCAAAGAAAAATTCTTTATCAGTTCCTTCTAATAGTTTTGCTTGTTCACCAATAAACTTAAATCCTGTTAAAGTTGAATAGTGTTCTAAACCATAACTTTCACCAATCTTAACTCCTAATGGCGATGTAACAATTGTATTAAAGATTACACCTTTCTTCTCTAGCTTACGATTATTAACTAAATAGTAGATTAATAATGCTCCTGTTTGGTTACCATTTAATAATGTATAGTCACCGTTTTCTTTAACAGCGAGTCCTACTCTATCGGCATCTGGGTCAGTCGCTATACAAATATCAGCATCATTTTCTTTAGCATATTTAATAGATAAATTAAAGGCTTTTTTATCTTCAGGATTTGGAAGTTCAACAGATGAGAAATTTGGATCAGCTATCATTTGTTCTTTAACACATACATACTTATATCCCATTTCTTCTAATAGTTTTGGACCTAAGAATTGACTTGTTCCATGAAGAGGAGTAAATACTACTTTAAAGTCAGATTTATCAATATTAGGATTTACACTTATTGATTTCACTGCTTCTAAATAAGCGCTATCCACTGCTTCATCTAATTCGATAATCATTTTCTTAGCAACTAAGTCTTCATAACAATCTAATTCCATTGTTAATGGATCTGGTGCATCACTAATGTAATCAATTACTTTTTGAGCTAAATCTGGAACTAATTGACATCCATCAGCATCATAGATTTTATATCCATTATATTTTGGTGGATTATGACTTGCTGTAACAACAATACCACCACTAGCTTTCATATATCTTACAGAGAAACTTAATTCTGGTGTTGGAGTAATCTTGTTAAATAAATAAACTTTAATTCCATATTTACAAAGAACTTTTGCTGATTCTTTAGCAAATTCTACTGATTTATGACGATTATCATATGCAATAACAACACTAATATCACCTTTAGTAACTTCTTTCAAATACATAGCATAACCGAAATTTGCTTTACGTAGAGTGTAAATATTCATTCTATTAGTACCTGCACCAATTACACCACGCATTCCACCAGTTCCGAATTCTAAATCTTTGTAAAAGGCATCACGTAGTTCTTCTTCAGACATTGAGTTAAGTTCATTCTTTAACTCATCAATAAGATTAGCATTTTTCCATAAATTAATAATTTTTTCCATTTTATCTGTCTCCTGTATAATCTATATCAAAAGTAATAACCGTTCTTAGTTTTTCATCATAAATATGAAGTTTATCATCAATAACTTTCTTAATTTCATCATTAGACATACAATATTTAACTGGAATTTCAATATCAAATAAAACATTTGTATGTGTAATACCTTTTACAATACGGAAATCATGGAATAATATTTTCTCATCAATCTCTTTTATAATTCCAGTAACAACACCTTTAAGTCTTATTACATCTTCATCCTTTGTATCTATTGGATCCATATGTATACATACATTTAAATTCTTTTCAGTTAGAAAATCTCTTTCTATATTGTCAATTATATCATGAGAAATTAAAATAGGCACATGGCTATCTACTTCGACATGAACAGTGATAAAAATTTTCTCTGGCCCATAAGAATGAATAACTAAATCATGAACACCTAATACTCCTTCATAAGATAAAATCTTACTAACAACTTCATTTGTAAATTCTTTTGTTGGGGCTTCACCAATCAATGGCGAAATAGTTTCTCTAATTAACTTCACCCCACTAATAAAAATAAATATTGATACTATTATTCCCATGATGCCATCTAAAAATGCATTTGGGAAAAATATAGTAACAAGTAAAGATATTAATACAGCACTAGTACTTATTGAATCATTAATGCTATCAGCACTTGTGGCGAGTAACGCAGTTGAATTAATAAGTTTCCCATATTTTCTATTGAAGAATCCTTGCCATAACTTAATTATAATAGCGAAGGCTAATATAACTGATGATACAATTGCTGTAGTATTATCAAGTTCAGTCACTTCAAAAGCAATAAGTTTTTCTATAGATGATTTAAATAATAATAAACCAATAATTAAAATAATTATAGAAACAATAAGTCCAGTAATATATTCATATCTTTGATGACCAAATGGATGATCTTTATCTGATGGAAGACTAGCAAGTTTAAATCCAATTAATGTGATAATTGAACTTCCAGCATCCGCAAGATTATTAATCCCATCAGCCATAATAGCTATACTACCAATTAAAAAGCCAGTAATAATTTTTATAGCACATAATATTAAATTTGATACTATACCAACAATACCGCACATTCTTCCATATGCAAATCTTACACTGGCGCTTTGGTAATTTTTATAATCTTTAATAAATAACTTTGGAAATAAATTCATATAAAAACCTCAACACCTTATTATATCATTTTTTCATCTAAAAATGAATAAGAATTTTAAAAATATTTAATAAGTTTAATTGTTTAATATAATATAAAATAAGAAAAAAAGTTACAAAGCCAAAGCCTTGTAACTTATTATTTAATAAAAGGTATTACCATTCTTTACGACGAATTAATACTAATCCTAAAAGTAATAAAGAAGTGAATAGAATTGATGCAGCGTTTCCACATCCCGCTTTTTCATATTGAGCTGTCACAACTAAATCAGTTGTTACGTTAGTAAATTCTTTATCCCAACCTTTGAATTTGAATCCTTCAACTTCTGGAGCATTTGGAGCAGTAGCGTCTTTACCTTCTTCTACTTCAACCTTAGCTATTTCTTTTCCATCTTTATCTTTGAATGTTACAGTGTATTTCTTAGTTGCAGCATCATATTGAGCTGTTACTTCTAAGTCAGCTGTTACATTAGTAAATTCTTTATCCCAGCCTTTGAATACGAATCCTTCAACTTCTGGAGCAGTAGGTGCTGTAGCAGCTTGTCCTTCTTCTACTTCAACAGTAGCGATAACAGATCCATCTTTAGCTTTGAATACTACATTATAAACTTTAGCATATTGAGCAGTAACTTCTAAGTCGCCAGTAATATTAGAGAAGTCTTTATCCCATCCCTTGAATACATAGCCTTCAACTTCTGGAGAAGCAGGTGCTGTAGCTGCTTGACCTTCTTCTACTTTACCTTCTTGTAATACGTTTCCATCTTTATCTTTAAATACTACATTATATGCTTTAGCATATTGAGCAGTAACTTCTAAATCACCAGTAATATTAGAGAAGTCTTTATCCCATCCCTTGAATATATAGCCTTCAACTTCTGGAGCAGCAGGTGCTGTAGCAGTTTGACCTTCTTCTACTTTACTTTCTTGTAATACGTTTCCATCTTTATCCTTAAAAGTAACTATGAATCCAACAGCTTCTTCACCATAAGTAGCTTCATGAATAAGTACTTCAGAACCATCTTCTAATAAACCTTTTACTTCAATTTTATTAATAATTCCATCTTTGAATGATTCATAAGGAATGTTGAATCTCTTATCAGTTACTCCTGGTTCTAATACTAATGTATCATTAACATATACTTTTAATGATTTAACTTCAGATCTGAAGTTTGGAGTATATTTAAATCTATAACCATAAGATGAATCTTGAATTTCTAATTTATCTAATGAACCATAAGAAGCAATTCTTGTATGGAATGAGAAATCAACTTCTCTAGTTGTTCCATCATAATATTCTAAAATAACTTTTGTATTATATTCAGATTGAGGAGTTAATCCAGAAAGAGAAATATAATTGTTAACAGAATCAGTTACATAACGAGATGCAAGTTCAGTTTCACCATTCATAACTGTAATCTTATAAACATTATTATATGCAGATGCATCATAAGTAATTTTACCTTTATTTAAAGCATCTTGATCAATGTCAGCTTTTAATGAAGCAATGAATTCTTCTTCATTATAGTTATTAGTGTCTGCTGTATTAGCACGTTTTGCTGAAAGAGCAAATGATTCATATAATACACTATCAGGTGTGAAACCTTTATATGAAATAATACTTTCATTAACAGTGAAGAATAATTGGTTAACTACTGGACTACCATAATCACCTTCTGGAGATGAAGCTGAAATATATGTAGTACCAATGTTTTTGTCACTAGATGCTTTACGATTATAATAATTCTTTTGAACAGCATAAGTATGAGTATGACCAAAGAATACTAAGTCAACATTATATTTATCATAAATAGGAATAAATTCTTTTGAATTATCAGTTGCATCTGAATTTGCTGGATAATGCATATTAATAATTTTGTATTTAGCAGGGTTATTCTTTAATACTTGGTCTAACCATTCAACTTGAGCAGTTCTATTTGCTCCGCTACAACTTAATACAACGAATAGTGTGTCATTATAGATATAGTAGTAACAAATTTCTTCATAAACTGTTTCAGGTCCATTTAATGGGTTACCATATTGAGCAGCAAAGTAACGTCCGTCTACACCACCAGAACTAATTAAACCTGTAAAGTCATGGTTACCAGGAGCAGCCATATATGCAGATTTTTTCCAGTGATCAGGTTCAAATAAATAAGACCAGTGAGTTGCTCTACCAGAGTTTTCAACTTGGTCACCACTACTTACGATAAAGTCAATATTCATACCATTCTTTTCAGCAGTAGTATAGATATTTTCAGACCAATCATAATAATCACCAAATCTAACACCTGATCCTGTGTAAGTTTGAGGGTCAGTAGTTAAAGTAAATGTGAAAGCTGTATTATCACCATCAGCAGTTCTAAAGTTATAAACTGCACCATTATTAGTACCATCTGTAGCATACCACATATAATCTGTGTTAGGTTTTAAATCAGTTAGTCTTCCAGTACATTCATATGAAGTTTCAGGAAAATCTTCATCTTGTTCAACTGGTACATCAGGTTTACTAGGTAATGGTGTACTAAAATCAACCAATACTTTTTCTAATTCAACTTTTACAGCATTAGAAAATGTTGTATCGTCTTTTGTTGTTAACATAGCATAAACATCTTTATTTTCAGAATGAAAATGGATTGTCGCCATTGTTGAAGCATCTTCACCAAATTGCGTTGAAGCAAAGTAGCAAAGACCAGATTTTGCAAATGTGTAAGCGTTTGTAATTACACCTACAAAAAATAATACTAATGTAGCTAAAACAACGCCAAAAATCTTAATAAAATTTTTCTTCATAGTTTCAATTCCTTTCTAGATAAACTTCTAAATTTTTAATTTTATTAATTTGCTTTACAAATATAATTTGTATTTAAATTATACTACAATATTAAAAAAAAGACAATAATTTGAAAAATAATTTTAAAAATAATTTTAAAAAAATTAATCTTTTAAAAAATAAAAAACGCTAATTAAATAGCATAAATAACCCAGAAAGCCGTATTGGCAGCACCTCTGGTGCCCCATTTACTCATGTGAAAGCTTATAGCTCCACAGTGGCAGTCTGTTTTGACATATCTTCGGGATTCTAACTCGAAGGAAAGCATTCAACGCCAGATATGCTTGACTTCCTAAAAATTTAATGTTCGCTTCGCATTTATAAAAACTCGAACTTTCCAGGCTATGTTATTATAAATAATTTAAAGTATTTTGTCAACTTAAAAATCATAAATTTTTTATCCAAATTTTAGAAATAAAACAATAAAATTATTATCTCATAGAGATTAATTATATGAATTTATACATAATCTGATAAATTATTTTTTCTTCTATTATAATTATATACTATATATATTTAATTAGAATTATATAATAGATTTGTCAAAAGAAAATTTCAATAAGAAATATTTTAATAAAAATTACTGAAGAGGGAGTATAACTCCCTCTTCCTTCAAAATTAATCGCTGGGTATAAACCCCTTCACACTATCTTTAATAATGTAAGTAAATTATAACATAGAAATTTTATTGTCAATAATTTAAACAGATAACTTTTACTATAATATTATATACAGTTATTAATAAATATGTGTTTCTTTTATTGCCAAATTAATCCTATTTAAAACTTCTCCTTTTACATTACCAATTGATGATGACTTTAAATATCAACTCTTTAAAGACTTACATTTTGAAGTTTCAACACATTTGCCCATCTAATTATATTTTTAAATTCGTAGACTTTTTCAATTTTTACATGATATGGTTTTATATCATTTAGTTCTTGAGAAGATAATGGAATTACAAATATACTACTACCAGTTTTTCGTAATACAATCGCTGGGTGTTAACCACCAAATTCAGCACCAACATTAAAACCAAATTCGACCCATACAACGCTACCTCTGACAATAGTCTTATTAACTTTATCATTTTCATTAAATAATTTTTCGTCTATTATGAAATCAGTCTTTTGACTGATCCAATCATTATAGTTTTTTGTTCTTTTTCTATCAACCACATTATTCATATCAGTTTTTAGAAATAATTTATTAATTTGACATACAGCATTCTCCTTTGAACTTTCAACTTGTTTTTCTGTTATATTTTAAAATAAAATTCACCACTTATCGACATTATATAATAAAATCTTTACTAAATCAATATTAAATTATTATATTTATAATAGAACCTATTTAATATATAAAAACAAATTTATATTGTATACTTAAGCTTTATAAACAAAAACCGAACCTTAATACAAAAGGTCCGGATAATGTATCATAAAATTATTCCCATTCAATTGTTCCAGTTGGTTTAGGTGTAATGTCAACTAAAACTCTATTTACTCCTTCTACTTCATTTAAGATTCTATCTCTAATCTTAAATAAAATATTGTAAGGAATTTCTTCAACTGTTGCTGTTGTAGCGTCAACAGAATTAACTGCTCTAATTACAACAAATCTTAAATAAGTTCTCTTATCATCCTTAACACCCACAGTGCGATAATCTGGAACTACTGTAAAGTATTGCCATACTTTTTGTTCAAGTCCACATTTTTTAAATTCTTCTCTTAAAATTGCATCACTTTCTCTAACGATTTCTAAACGATCTTTAGTAATAGCACCTGGACAACGAACAGCTAAACCAGGACCTGGGAATGGTTGACGGAAGATTAAATCTGGAGCAATACCTAAAGCTAATCCAATTTGTCTAACTTCATCTTTGTATAATAATTTAATAGGTTCAACTAATTCAAAATTTAATTCTTTTGGAAGTCCACCAACATTGTGATGAGCTTTAATGCCTTTGCTTTCAGTAATATCAGGATAAATTGTACCTTGAGCTAAGTATTTAATTCCTTCAAGTTTTTTAGCTTCATTAGCAAAACAAGTAATAAATTCTGCACCGATAATTTTTCTCTTTGTTTCAGGATCTTCAATTCCTGTTAATTTATCTAAGAAATAATCTTGAGCTTCAACATAAATTAAGTTTAAGCCAATTTCATCTCTAAAAATTCTAACAACTTCTTCACCTTCATTTTTTCTTAATAATCCATGATTAACATGAACACAGTAAAGGTTTTTTCCAATTGCTTTGTGTAATAACGCCGCAACAACGCTTGAATCAACACCACCGGATAAAGCTAAGATAACTTTATCATCTTTAATTTGTTCTTGTAACTCTTTTACAGATTTTTCAATGAACTCATTTGCTAGTTCTTGATTTACTATTCTTTTAAAATTAGGATCACGTAACTCAGCCATATTTTTTTTTACCTTTCTTCTCGATAATAATTAACACCTAATGATTGAGGTGGTTGACTATTCTTATTATTCATAATTGATGTAATAATTAATACTACTACTGTAAATACATATGGTAACATATCAAATAGTTTTAATTGTAATGCACTTACATTTATATAACTTGAAAGAATATATAATCCACCAAAAATAATTGAACCAAAAATACTAATTGTCGGTTTCCACATTGAGAAAATAACTAATGCAACAGCAACCCATCCAAAGGCTTCAATTGCAGCTTCAACAAATGTAGTTCCGCCACTTCTATCTAATACATAGTATAATCCACCTAAACCTGCAATACCACTACCAAGTAAAATTGTTAAATATTTATATTTAGTAACATTAATACCTTGAGCATCTGCTGTTTGAGGAGACTCACCAATACTTCTTAAGAATAAACCTTTCCTTGTTTTATTTAAAAATAGAGATATAAGTATAGCTAAAATAAATGCTACATAAACTAAGAAACCATGTGATAAGAATATTTCTCCAAACCATCCTAGTTTATCATAATTAACAAATAAATTACTAACTCCATCACTAATAATCGTTAAATTAGTTTTATCTACTTCTGCTTTTACAAGTTCAGCACCAATAAATTTCATAAAACCAACACCAAATGTTGTTAGGATTAACCCTGTTACGTTTTGATTTGCTTGAAGCGTTACAGTTAATACTGCATAAATCAATCCACCTAACGCAGCAAAGACAAATGCAAAAATCATAACAATTGGAATTAGCAAAATTGGAATTACATTTTCAATTGTAAAAATAGATATGTAAAATTTCGCTCCAACGACACCACCTAAAGCGCCTAATGACATAATCCCAGGTATCCCTAGATTTAGGTTACCAACTTTTTCAATTAATGTTTCACCAATTGCACCAAACAAATAAACAACACCCATAGAGATTGCGGCAGCTAAAATTGCATCTAACATTTTGCAGCACCTCCTTCGTTTTCAGAACTTTGTTCAGCATTAGAATTTTTATTTTTATTAAATTTTATACGATATTTAATGAAGAATTCACTAATTAATACTGCAAAGAATATCATACCTATAATTACATTTGATAAGTCATTACTTCCTAGTCTGTAAACCGATGTTATCTTTGATGTACCTAATGTTAAGAAGGCTAAAATAAGTGAAACACCAGCCATTAAGAACGGATTAAAATTAGACATCCATGCAACTAATACAGCAGTGAAACCTAATGATCCACATGTATTACTATTAATTGAGTGATTTATTGCTGAAGTATATAAGAAACCAATTATTCCACACATTATACCGGAAATAACTAATGTTCTAATCATAATCTTCTTAGTATTCATACCTACATATCTTGCTGTATTAATACTATCACCTACAACAGAAACTTCATATCCTTGTTTTGTTTTCTTCATATAGAAGTAAACAAATAAAGTCATTAAAATAATTACAACTACTGGAATAAAATAATATGAATTTAATACTTTTGGTAGCCATCCTGATTTTGTTACTTGATTAACTATACCAGGAGATTCTTTTTTTCCTTGAGCTAAAATAAAGTTTACATATGCTACAAGTCCAGCAGCTATATAGTTCATCATTAAGGTAAATAATGTTTCATTTGTATTAAAGAATACTTTAAAAATTGCTGGAATAACAGCCCATATAACACTAGCAAGAATACTTACAACAAACATTAATAAAATGACTAAGAAATTATTAAATGAACTTTTTGAAGCAAATTCATTAGTATAGAACATCACAACAATTGCTGCAAGTGCACCTACTAAAACTTGTCCATTAGCACCCATATTCCAGTATTTCATCTTAAATGCTGGAACTATTGCTAATCCAAACGCTAATAGTAAACATGTATCAAGTATTAATCTCCAAATAGTAGTTTTAGAACCAAATGTACCTTCGAAAATTACTAATATTGGATTTAAGAAACCATCTTTGACTACTAGATTACATATAAACATTGCTAGTAAAAATGTTACAATATATGATATAACTCTAACTAGCATTGCTTGGTTTTTAGGCATATCATCTCTTTTTAGAATCGTAAATGGAGGATTATATGTTTTCTTTTCTTGTGCCATTATTTATCGTCCTCCCCATTAATATTATCTAATAATGAATCCTTAGCAAATCCATATCTCTTTTCAGGAAACTCTTTAATTAAGTTCTTTGCTCCTGTCATCATTAAACCAATTTCTTCTTTATTAGTTTCTTTAGTATGAATAATACCCATATTTTCGCCTTTGCATAAAACCATAATTTTATCACAGAAAGTTAGTAATACGTCTAAGTCTTCTCCAATGAATAAAATTGCTGTATCTTTTGCCTTTTCCTCGTTTAAAATATCATAAATCATATATGATGAATTTATATCTAGTCCACGAACTGGATAAGCAGTAATAATTACATTAGGATCAGTACCTATTTCCCTACCAAGTAATATCTTTTGAATATTACCTCCACTTAAGTTTTTAACTGGAGTATCTACTGATGGAGTAACTACATGATATCTTTCTATTAGTTCTTCCGCATATTTTCTAGCTGATGATCTATCAACAAACATACCTTTAGATTGTTTATAACTCTTTAATAGTAAATTATCAACAATTGATAGGTTTGGAGCCAACCCTAAACCTAATCTATCTTCAGGGATGAAACTCATACGAATACCTATATCTTTAATTTGATCTGGAGTATATCCTACAATTGATTTACCAAAATGAGTAATATTACCTTTATATGGTCTTAAACCAACTAAAGCTTCACATAATTCCTTTTGCCCACTTCCAGCAATACCAGCAACACCTAGAATTTGTCCTCCACGAAGAAAGAAATTTAGATCTTTAATTGCTACACTTCCATCATCTTTTAAAACCGTCATATCACGTATTTCTAAAGTTGGTTTAGAAGCATAGATTTTTAATCTTTCTAATTTTAAATCAATTTTCTTTCCCACCATGAAATTAGTAAGTTCGCGTTCATCTGTTTCGCTTGTATTTAATGTGCCAATATATTCACCTTTACGAAGAATTGATACCCTATCAGAAATACTCATAACTTCATTTAGTTTATGTGTAATAATAATAATTGATTTATTATCATCTCTCATCTTTCTTAAAACAGTAAATAAAGTTTCAATTTCTTGAGGAGTAAGAACAGCAGTTGGCTCATCAAGAATTAATATATCAGCATTACGATATAAAACTTTTATAATTTCAACAGTTTGCTTTTCAGAAACAGACATATTGTGAATTTTCTTTTTTAAATCAATATTAAATCCATATTTATTAGCAATTTCTAAAACTTTTTCAGAAGCTTCTTTTAAAGAACATTTATCATTTAACCCTAAAATAATGTTTTCTAGAGCAGTGAAAACTTCTACTAGTTTGAAATGTTGATGAACCATACCTATTCCATAGGCAAAAGAATCTCTAGGAGAATGGATATGAGCTAAATTACCATCAATATATACTTCACCTTCATCAGGTGTATAAATGCCTGATAAAACATTCATTAAGGTTGTTTTACCAGAACCATTTTCACCAAGAATCGATAAAATTTCTCCTTTATATAAATTTATATTAACATTTTTATTTGCATAAACACCTTTAAAATGTTTAGAGATGTTTCTTAATTCTAATTTAATTTCTTTATTTATGTTATTTTGCATGCATAACTCCTAATTACGATTATATAAATGTATAAGGCAGAAGTTACTCTGCCTTATATTTTGTTTTTCTAATTCAATATTATTAATTTAATTATTCGTTGAAAATAGTAATTCCATCGATATTAATATCAAAATATGGAGCAGAACGATATTCTGATTCATGGAAGTAACCATCTTTAATAACTTCAGTTTCAGGTTTAAAATCACCAAAGTCATCAACGTCTGCTAAGTAAGAAGTTAAAGTTTCACCATTAACTGTGAATTTAGAAGTATCAAATACATGTAATGTACCAGCCTTTAATGCTGCAGCAGCTGCATCGATAGCTTCTTGAGTTCCTTCAGCGGCATTAGATCCTACTGCGTCTAATTTAACTGAACCAGTTGATAAACTACCAGTGTAATCTTTTTCAGTAACTTCTTCGCCATTCATCTTAGCACTAATCATTTTAACATAATATGGAGTCCAATCAATTTTACTTGAAACAACATAAGTATTTGGACATTGTGCAACTGTTGTACCATTGTAAGAAACGTTAGGAACGTTATTTGATTCACAAGCTTCAGGAGCACCATAAGAGTCAGCATGTTGACTGATTAATACGCATTTGTCATTTTTAATTAAAGCTTCAGCAGCAGCTTTTTCTTTATCATAATCATACCAGCTACTAGTAAATCTAACTTTCATTGTAGCAGATGCACAAACACTTCTTGCACCTAAGAAAAACGAAGTATAACCAGATTTAACTTCTGCATATGGGAATGCACCAACATAACCAATAACAGCTTCTTCAGCAGTAATTGTACCAGCGTTAATCATTTCATTTAATTTCATACCAGCAGCGATACCAGCTAAATATCTACCTTCATAAATAGATGCGAATGCATTATAATAGTTAGCTAAATTGGTAGTATGAGCTTTTG
Source organism: uncultured Coprobacillus sp. (assembly GCA_964534245.1). GTDB lineage: Bacteria > Bacillota_I > Bacilli_A > ML615J-28 > CAG-698 > CAG-698. The sequence goes on along the minus strand of CAZHQU010000019.1, from coordinate 1,111 downwards.
TACCAGTTGAATGACAGAACCAAACATCTTCATTTTCTTCAGCAGCTTGAATCATATAATCTTCATGACCAAATGAGTCAGCAAATACGATGTCACAAGTTTGAGCTAATTCAGTAGCTTTTGTATAACATACGTTATCTTCAGGAATACCTGTAACTAATTCTAATTGAGTTTTTTCTAAACCTAATTCTTCTAATGCTCTGTACATAGAATCGATGAAGTTTTTATCATATGTTGAACTTTCATCATGTAAGCAAATTAAACCTACTTTAAAATCCTTGTCAGATTCATCACAACCGAATAAACAGATTGCGAAAACAAATACTAATAATAAACCAAATAATTTTTTCATTTTTATAATCCTCCCAATAATTTAATTAAATAGTATTTTTCCATCTTTTATTTCTTTAATTCTTGCTAAAGATTCCACTCTATAGCCTTTTCCGCGCAAATCATTGCCACCATCTTGATACTCTTTTTCAATTTGAACAACACAACCTACAACGCTTGCATTACACTTTTCAACTAATTCAATTAAACCTTGTAATGCATTCCCTTTTGCTAAGAAATCATCAGCAATTAAAATCCTATCAGTTTCTTTAATGTATTCCTTTGGAATAATGATTTGGTTCATAACATTATGAGTAAAAGAATAAACTTCAGCAGTAACTACTTCTCCAGAAACATTACTAGACTTGCTCTTCTTCGCAAACACAACAGGAACATTAAGTTCAAGACCAATAGCAGTTGCAAAAGCAATACCTGATGCTTCAATAGTTAATACTTTAGTGATATTAACATCTTTAGGAAAAAGTCTAATAGTTTCTAAAGCCATGTTTTTAAGCAACTTTACATCAATTTGTTGATTTAAAAAACTACCAACTTTTAAAATATCAGTACCAAATAGTTTTCCGTCTTTAAGTATTCTTTGCTCTAATTCTTTCATCATAACCTCACAAACAAAAAATTCGATAGTATAGACTATCGAATAAATTAACAACACAAAACACATAATATTTATTAATATTATGTAGTAAAATAGTGTTAATAATTGTAATCAATAGTCGTATTTAGGCAATACGGTAGAAACTCCTTCGCCATTTAATGAAGG
>CAZHQU010000018.1:0-15292 GCA_964534245.1 uncultured Coprobacillus sp. | reverse complement strand
TTATGGAAGAAAAGAAGCTAGAGTATTTAAAGTAGTTGCACACACTAATTTGGACTTAGTTGGTAAAATGACCAAAAAGGTCTACTGTGGTGAAAAAATTTTTAAAATTGTTGACCCTAATTCAAATTATGAATTTATCGGTGTTAAACAAGATAAATTAAATGGAGCTCATCCAAAAGATTTATGTATTTTAGATATCAAATATAAAGGCAATGAAATGATTGCTAGTGTTAAAAAGATTATTGGACATGAAACAGATCTAGGAGCTGATGTTTTAGCTTTAGTTGCTGCTGCTAAAGTTCCGTATGTTTTTCCTGATGGCGTTTATGAAGAAGTAAACAGAATTAATAATGAAGTTTTAGAAGAAGAATTAGTTGGTCGTGAAGATTTCACTAATGATTTAGTAATTACAATTGATGGTGATGATTCAAAAGATTTTGATGACGCAATCAATTTGAAAGTTTTAGCTAATGGCAATTATTTATTAGCGGTTCATATTGCTGATGTTTCGCATTATGTTAAAGAATTAAGCGAAATAGATCAGGAAGCTTTACGTAGAGGGACTTCAATTTATTTAACTGATCGAGTTATACCAATGTTACCTGAAAAATTATCAAATGGAATCTGTTCACTTAATGAAGGTGTAGTACGTTTAGTTTTATCTTGTATTATGGAATTTGATAAAAAAGGAAAACTTTTAAATAGTAGAATTAGTAGTGGTTTTATTAAAAGTAAGCACCGAATGACTTATTCAAATGTTAATAAGATTTTTGATGGTGATTTGGCTTTGATTAAAAAATATAGTGACATTTATCCAATGTTAGTACAAATGAAAGAACTAAGTAACTTGTTAAGAGGTATACGACAAGGACGTGGTGGACTTGATTTTGATATAAAAGAAATGAAGATTTATGTTGATGAAAAAGGAACACCTGTAAATATTTTAGCTCGTGAAAGAGGATTATCTGAAATGATGATTGAGGATTTCATGTTAGCGGCTAACGAGAGTGTTGCTGAGACACTATTTCACCTAAAATATCCATGTTGCTATCGCGTGCATGAAGAACCTAATAAAGAGCGTTTAACCAATATAAATAATATCTTAAAAGGAATTGGACATAAAATTACAAATATTGATAAAGGTGTTAAACCAAAAGCTCTACAACAACTTATGAATAGTTTAAAAGATTCGGAAGTTTTGAGTGCGGTTAATACAATGTTGTTGCGTGCTATGGCAAAGGCTAGGTATGATGCTGAACCATTAGGTCATTATGGCTTAGCTGCCCAATATTATTGCCATTTCACATCCCCTATTAGACGTTATCCTGATTTACAAACTCATCGAATGATAACTGAACTATTAATAAAGCAAAATAATGTTGAAGAATCTTTAAATCATTTCAATAGTATTGTTGAAAATGTTTGTGTTATTAGTAGTGAGGCTGAAAAAAGAGCAGTTGATTTAGAAAGAATGGTTAATGATATGAAGGCTGCCGAATATATGATGGATAAGGTTGGAAATATCTATGAAGCTGTTATTTCTAGTGTTACCTCATTTGGCCTTTTTGTAATGTTAGAAAATACAATTGAAGGGTTAGTTCATATAAAAAATTTACCAGACTTTTATGTTTATGATGAAAAGATGGGTACTCTAACTGGAAATTATTCGAAAGTAGTGTATAATATTGGTGATAGAATTAAGGTTCGTTTGATTGGTGCAAATAAAGAAAATCGTCAAATTGATTTTATGCTTGTACCAGATAATTTTAAGAGGAGTCTGAAGAATAGATGAAATTAATATGTCAAAATAAAAAAGCTTCGCACGATTATTTTTTACTTGATACTTTTGAAGCTGGTATTAAACTAAAGGGAACAGAAATCAAATCTATTCGTGAGGGAAAAACTAATATTAATGATGCTTATGTAATTGTTCGTGATTCTAAAGTTTATATTGTTAATATGTTTATTTCAAAATATGAAAAAGGAAATATTTTTAATCACGATGAACGTAGAATGCGTGAACTTTTACTTCACAAAAAAGAAATAAATAAAATTAGTGGTAAAGTTACAATTGAAGGTCTAACTTTAATTCCTACTAAAGTTTATTTTGTTGATGCACTTGTTAAAGTTGAATTTGCAATTGCAAAAGGTAAAAAATTATATGATAAACGTGAGGATTTAAAGCGTAAAGATTTAAAGATGGAAGCACTTAAGGTGGCTAAAAATAATTATTAGAAGGTGAGTGGTTGTTATTAAAATCGAAAAGATTAATTTTAATGGTTTAAGAAACACTCGTGATGTAGGTCAAGTATATACATCTGATGGACAAAGGGTTAAAGGTAATGTTTTATATAGAAGTGGAAGAATTGATAAGCTTTCTAATAAAAAAATATTTGAATTTTTAGAAACTTATAATATTAAAACAATAATTGATTTAAGAACTCAAACTGAAGTAAGAGAATCGAAGAATTTTACTTATCCTGAAGTTGTAGAGTATTATCATATACCTGTGCTAAATAAACATTTTTTCGGAATAACTCATGAGAATAATAGTATGGCAAAAGTTGTTTTGTCACAAAAGCACAAGATTACCGAATGTGGTAGCGGTGAAGAGTATATGATTAGTATGTATGAAAGTATTGTATTCGATAAAGCTTCACAAAGTCATTTCAAAACAATCTTCGATATTTTGTGTAATGATAATGAAGGTGCGATTTTATATCATTGTACTGGTGGAAAAGATCGCACCGGAATTACAACATTATTTTTATACACACTTTTAGGAGTTAGTGAAGAAGATATACTTGATGATTTTGCTTCATCTGATATTTTTAATGCTAAATATAATAAATCAAGGGAAACATTGATGAAAATTTTTATGCCAACAAGCAAAAGAACTAAGGCTTTACTTGTTTCAATGCTATATGCTAAAAGAAGTTATCTGGAAAAGACGATTGAAAAGATTAAAGAGAAATATGGTAGTGTTTTAAATTTCTTGTTTAAAGAAATCAAAATTACTTTGGAAATGCAAAATAAATTAAAAGAAAAGTATTTAGAGCAAAAAGCAATGTAAAAAAGCATTGCTTTTTAATTTTGTTAACGTTACCACAATGTTAACGCTTTCTGTAATACTTGCAAAAGAAGGGAAAATACGATATATTATACCTGTATAATTTCGTAGAAAGGAATACGAGGAGATAGAAAATATGAAAAAAATTAAAATATTTATTGCAATTTTTGTCAGTATTTTTTTCGTTGCAAATCTAACTGCTTGTAATGAGGAAAATAATGATGGCTCAACAGTAGATGTAGAAAAAGTAACATTTACTGATGAAATATTAGAATATACTGGAGAACCTTTGGCTATTACAGTTAAAAATCTCCCTGGTGGAGTTAGTGTTGATTATACTTACTCATTAAATGGTGAAGAAGTTAGTCAAATGGTTGAGGTTGGAGTATATGATATTACTGCTAAAATTAAGGATAGCAAAACAGGAAAAGAGTTAAAAACGTTAACTGCAAAATTAACAATTAAAGAACGAGAAGTATATGATGAAATACCTGATGATTTAGAATCTCAAATTAATTTAACTTATAGTACTACATATAAAGCATTCTTTAAAAACCCTGATGATGAAACACAATTAATTGCTGCTGGAATTGAAATTTGGGCTGCTGAAACAATTTATTTTGTTCTTTCTGGTAGCACTAAACCTTTAAATTTTATTGAACTTGATAAAAATTCTATTGATGCTGCAAAATTAGTTGATAATACTGTGGTTATTAGTGAACCTGGTATTTATGATGTTATTATGACATTCCCTGAAGGTAAAATTGTTCCAACTATCTTAGTTAGAGAAGGTAGCGATGATGGTTTATTATATTTCCGTGGTACAATGAATGAATATAAACCATTAGAAGAATATTTATTTACTATTGATGAAGATACTAATACAGCAACATTTGAAATCGAATTAAAAGAAAAAGATACATTTAAGATTGGTAACTACTATTATTCTGTAGAATTTAACTATGATCCTTATTTCAAATATTTAACTAACTTTACCGTTGGTGGAGATTTTGGAAATGATGCAAAAGTTTTAGTAGCTGGAAATTACAAATTTGTAATTGATTTAGACACTGAAACATTAGTTGTTTACTGTGATGATGTAAAACTTGAAGAAGATAGAACACCTCACTTATATTTACGCGGAACAATGAATAATTGGGAAGCTGTCACTGTTCTTGCTAGAAGTAAAGTTGGAAATGATACAATCGTTTCGATTGAAACTGAGTTAGCTGTTGGTGATGAATTTAAGATTGCTGATGGTAGCTATGATCTTCAATACGATTATAATAGTTTTAAAGCTGGGGCAACTCATTTTGAAGCAAGTACAGATGGCTATAATAATGCCAAAGTTAAAGTTGCTGGTGTATATAATATTACTATTAACTTAACTACAAATGCTGTTACAGTAGTTGTAGATGGAGTAACTTTATTTGAAAATGTAGTTGGAACTAGCGGTGGTAGTGGTGATAGTATTGTAACACCATCAGTTCCTAGTGGAACAGATTTATATTTACGTGGTTCAATTAATAGTTGGGATACTAGTACTAAATTAACTATAAAAGATAACATTGCATCTATTACATATGAATTTGCTTCAGGTGATGTATTTAAGATTGCTGATGCTTCATGGACTGCATCATGCACATTTGGATATCCTTATTTTGCTGTGGGAACTGGATATTTCTCTGAAGGTACAGAAAACGGAAATATTGTTGTAGATCAAGATGGTTCATATGAAATTTCACTTAATTTATCTACTTATACATTTACAGTTAAGAAAGATGGAGAAGTAATCATTTCTGAATATTCACCTAATACTGGTGGTTCATCAACTGAACCTGTAACATCTGATTTATACCTTCGTGGTACAATGAATGAATGGGGTACAAGTTCTGCACTTACTGTAAATGGAGATATTGCTTCTATAACTGTACAATTAGAAGCTGATGCACAATTTAAAATTGCAAACGAAGATTGGTCTGTTCAATATAACTATAATAGTTTTAAAGGTTATTCTCAATTTGAAACAAATAGCGAGGGAAATGTTATTGTAAAAGAAGCTGGAAAATATACATTTGAAATTAATATTAAAACGGGTGCTGTTACAGTTAGTAAAGATGGTAGTGTTCTTGAAGAAGATACTAGCGAACAACCTGCAACTGGAAATCTTACATTATATTTAAAACCAAATGCAAATTGGTTGGATGCGGGTGCTTGGTTTGCAGTATATTACTGGGCCGGTTCATCTAATGCCTGGGCAGCTATGACTGATAGCGATGGTGATGGTATTTATGAAGCAACTATTGATGCTTCTCTATGTGCTGATGGAGTTATTTTCTGTCGTATGAATCCTGCATCAACTGCACTTGATTGGAATAATAAATGGAATCAAACTTCTGATTTGAAATATACTGAACCTAATAACTTATTTACTATTCCTGATGATTCTTGGAATGGTGCAAATAGTACTTGGTCAACTAAATAATAAGCTTAATTAATAATAAAAAATCTCCAAGGTTTATTAGCTTTGGAGATTTTTGCTTTATATAATATGTATTTTTTTAGTATTATTATTGTATATAGCAATTATAGTAGTGTTTTTTAGTGGAATAACTAAACTATATTTATATAATGTATTTAAATCATAGTTTAATTTTCCGTTTTCATGATTAGTTCTTAAAAAGTTATTTTTTTCTTTAGGAGTTATTTTTTCATTCCACCAACTAGCTGGCTTAATGTTAAAACAATTTAAATAATCAATAATTAGTAATTGGTGAAATTTATCATAATCCAAATTAATGTTTTCTTTTACAAATATATCTAGAGTTTTAAAAGTATCTTCTAATCTTTTACTAGGTAGTTTAACTAATCCTAGGTAAAAGAAGAAGTTAAATGGATTATCAATATTATCTAAAATGAAGTTTATTGCATTCTTATAATATTCTTTGTTGTAATATCGTTCAAAAGCATCTTCAGCGATGTGAATATTTTTTATATCATCTTCACTTAAGAAATCATTACAAATGATATCATAAGGAGCATTTTGATTAAATTTATAACCATATTGTTCTTTTTCGGAATATAATTTTGTGCCTTTTAAAAGTTTTAAAAATCCTAACTGTAATTCTTTGGGTCTTAGTGATAATACTTCGTTAAAAGTATTGATAAATGAATTGTAGTCTTCATAAGGTAACCCCGCAATTAAATCTAGGTGAAGGTCAATAACTTTAGCATCTTGAATTAATTTAATATTGTGAAATAGTTTTTGATTGTTTTGGATTCTATATACCGCTTTATTAGCTAAGATGTTTGTTGACTGAATTCCAATTTCAAATCTAAATAAATTTTTGGGTGCGTTATTATTGATGTAGTTAATAATTTCATCATCTAATAAATCACCTGTTATTTCAAATTGAAATGAGTTTTGTGGTTTGTGATTTGAAATAATATAATCGATTAATGAAATGAAATTCTTTTTATGAGCATTGAAGGTTCTATCTAAAAATTTAAATACTCTACCACCTTTATCAATTAATAATTTGATTTCATTTTTGATTTCTTCTATATCAAAAAAACGTAATTTATTATCTAAACTTGCCATACAATATCCACACTGATAAGGACATCCGCGTGATGTTTCAATATAAATGATTTGATTTTCTAAATCATCTAAAAGGTGATATGCCATTTTAGTTTTGGATATATCAACTAGCTTATCGCAAGTGAAACCATTTTTATGATGCAAATTTGGAATTAGATTTATTTCTATTTCATTGTTGATGTGTTTTAGTAATAAATCAAAAGCTTCTTCGCCTTCATTTTTAATTACGTAATCACATAAATCATTATTAAGATAATAATTAGCATTATAACTAACCTCAGGTCCTCCTAAGATGATTGTTATATTACTTTCTTTTAATAATAGAAGAAGTTTTTTTATTAGTTCAATGTTCCATATATAGCAAGAGATACCTACAACATTATAATTATTTTCTAAGATAAAGTTATAGATGGATTCAACACTATCTTTAATATTAAATTCTTTGATATCACAAGGATAATTTGTATTTGCTTTTAGAAGTCTGATTGCGATATTTGGATGAATATATTTACTATTTATTCCAAGTAATAAAGTTTTCATAATTAACACCTTCAAAAAAGATTTTACCATAAAATTGTTGTAAAAAAATAGCAAATGATTATTATTGCTATTAATTATTTTTTGTGGTATTATTATAATGCTTTAGAAAATGGGCTAGTTTTTGGATTCGCTGCGATATTTAAAGCAATATAAGCACGTCATGGCAGACCATGTAAAAAACGTCGAGGTTAAATAACCGCAAACACAAATTTATTTGCACGTTCAAGTGCAGTTCAATTAGCTTGCTAAGATAAACCAAGCTACACAACTCTATGAGTTTCCTATGCTTATAGACTTGTGCTCACATAGTAGGATATATTAATCATCTGCTACTCTAAGATGAATTAACGAAGTTAATAGAGTGTAGTTAGTCTTTGGGTTGTCTATTCCCTTAGGGCTAATGAAACTAATGAATAGAATAAGCGTGTAGAAAGTATTGTGGCTAATGTTGTATACGGGAGTTCGAGTCTCCCCCTCGTTCTTAATCCTACCCGCGTCCCATTTGCTGATTGAATAGTACTTTTCCTCATTTTTGATGAAAAATGAAAGGTTAAAATATTGGGTTTTTTACCATTTTCCCAACAAAAAAACGGGGATTTTGGGGTTTGACCTTGGAAAGTCAAGGTTTGGCCTAGAAAACCCTAAGAAATCTAGGGTTTGACCCAACCAAAGTATGTGGTGGATACTTTGATTGGAAGCACCTATTACACGGGGCTATTTTTGGATTCGCCGTGATAGTTGAAGGTGTATAAGCACGTAGTGGTAGACCACTTTAAAAACGTCGAGGTTTAAATAACCGCAAACAATACACATTTATTTGCACGCTCTAACAATATGAGCGCTGCATACGCTTGCTAATTAGATAATATAAGCGGCTCTCCCTATTTGTTTCCTATGCATTTAGGCTAGAGTTTCATTCGAGTAGGATATATCAACCATCTGCTACTCTAAGATGAATTGACGAATATAATAGAGTGTAGCTAGTCTTTGGGTTGTCTGTTCCCTTAGGGCTAGTGAAGATTTAGGATAGACTAAGCGTGTAGAAAGTATATTGAATGCTGTTGCGTACAGGGGTTCGAGTCCCCCCTCGTTCTTAATCCTACCCGCGTCCCATTTGCTGATTGAATAGTACTTTTCCTCATTTTTGATGAAAAATGAAAGGTTAAAATATTGGGTTTTTTACCATTTTCCCAACAAAAAAACGGGGATTTTGGGGTTTGACCTTGGAAAGTCAAGGTTTGGCCTAGAAAACCCTAAGAAATCTAGGGTTTGACCCAACCAAAGTATGTGGTGGATACTTTGATTGGAAGCACCTATTACACGGGGCTATTTTTGGATTCGCCGTGATAGTTGAAGGTGTATAAGCACGTAGTGGTAGACCACTTTAAAAACGTCGAGGTTTAAATAACCGCAAACAATACACATTTATTTGCACGCTCTAACAATATGAGCGCTGCATACGCTTGCTAATTAGATAATATAAGCGGCTCTCCCTATTTGTTTCCTATGCATTTAGGCTAGAGTTTCATTCGAGTAGGATATATCAACCATCTGCTACTCTAAGATGAATTGACGAATATAATAGAGTGTAGCTAGTCTTTGGGTTGTCTGTTCCCTTAGGGCTAGTGAAGATTTAGGATAGACTAAGCGTGTAGAAAGTACATTGAATGCTGTTGCGTACAGGGGTTCGAGTCCCCTTAGCTCCACCAAGCACATAAGCTAAACCCTAATATGATTAGGGTTTGGATTGATTTATATATCTTTAAAATGACTGAGTCCTTCTAAATGAGGGGCTTTTTTCATTTGATAGACTGGATTTTCTATACTTTAGCCTATTCGGAAAGGAATAGGATATGAAAAAACAAATAGAAAAGGCTATTGCTGAAATATCATCAGTAATTGACATCCTGCAAGCAACATCAGAGTTCTATAAGAAGATGGAATGTGTTGATGCAAATGACTTTATGGTATTAAATGATTTGGTATGTGCAGGACTAAGAGATAAAGTAAATGCTTTGATACCTCTAGTAAAGGAGCTTTAAGATGTGGACTAAAATAAGAAAGAAACTACTAGAAATGCTACCTGATTCACTTGTAGGTAAGGTTGACTATCAGATGACTGCATATCGATTTGGATGGAGAAGTTTTGATAAAGGACATCAATTGCCTACCATAACAATCCTTTATGATGGGAAGGTAGTGTTAAGAACATATCAATATATGGACTATCTAAATAGTGATGGTAAAAGATATCGTGACGATATGTGTTTTGATACTGACCATTTCTTTGATGCTTTTAGAGTGTATTTCTCTATGAAGCACGAAGAATCAAGATTCATAAGCGATGACTATATGAGGTTGTTTACTCTGCTAGATAGAAGAACAGGTAAAAGAACGCTAGAAGCATTAAGAGAAGATTATGATAGTTGCACAGAAGAAGAACTGAAGCGTATCTACGAAATAAGATTTGAGGCTGAAAATATTAAGTATAAGGAATTGAACAATTCATTATAGTAAAATATTTGAGGTGGGTAATGAGTGTCATTATAGCAATAAAAGATAACGATAGATTTGTAGTAGGGTGTGATACAAGAGTATCATCAAATAAACTGTATTTTGATGACTATAATATGTGTCCTAAAGCATTTCATATAAATGAAAATACTATTGTTGCTTGTGCAGGAAGTACTTGCCTAGCTAACATTGTAGGTTCACATTTGGAGGAAATGGATAACATTTCAAGAGAAACAATAATATCTGAATTGCTTCCTAATCTAAGTAAGGAATTAAGAGGCACACCATACATAGATAATGATTATCTTGATGGGGAGCTAATGATTGCTCATAAAGATAAATGCTTTATAGTAGCTAGTAATTATAATGTGCTAGATGTACAAGATTATGGTGCGATAGGTTCAGGAGGAGTTACTGCATTAAGTAGCTTATATACTACAGAAAAACAGGGGTATTCACCAGAAGCTAGAATACTAATCGCAATTGAGGTAACAGGAAAACTAATATCATCAGTATCACAAGAAGCATATACAGGTGATACTAAAGGTGAAAAATTCAAAAAAACAATAAGAAAAACTAACGAAAAGAATAGGTGATGAGCCTATTCTTTTCATTTTAGATGGAGGAAATATGGCAAAAATAAAGAAAAATACTGAAACAAAAGCAAAGAGAATGAAATCAGTAGACCAAATGACTATTGCAAGATTGGTTGCAAATAGAACAGGCTTATCACTAACTGAAGTTCAAGAGGTAATTGAGCTTGAACAAAAATACACAATGGATTACATAAAAAGAAATCGTAAAGTAATCAAAAAGAACTATCTAACACTTACACCAATTGTGGTAAAAGGACGTACTTTTAAGTGTCCAATCAATGGGGAATCATATGATTTACCTACTAAACGTGGTGTGACAGTAAGAGTTGGGGATGGATTTAAGTCATATATCAGTGGCACAACAAAGAAAATGCCTGATAAGATGTGCAGATTTGTTGATGGTGCTGAAACATTAGATGATATGGAAGGAGCTGATGCCTAGTGCTAAAAATAAGAACTAAGGAAGAATTTGAAAAGTTAGTGTTTGAAGGCAAGATACCGTCAATAATCGCAAATCAAGTATGTTGTGATTTGCTGATGTTTGGTGAATATCTAGTGGAAGAATATGAACATAATGATAAATCAGCTGTGGTGATTGTTGATAAGGATGAGTTTGGCTTGCTTGCTGATGAATATAAGATTTCACTTGATGAATATGAATATAAGGATGTAATTGGGGTAAATAACCAATACTATATCGAAAAATTGTTATTCATCAAAAATAATGGGGAAACTGGGGTAATTGTCTATAAAGTTCATTATTTCGGTAAGACATTAGAAAGATTTGATAATGAAATGTATGTAACAAAAATGGTGAAAGAAAAACTGAATAATGGATTTATCTTCTTGTTGAAATCAATGATAGAAGAATCAAGAGTGGAACTAAAAGGTAATCTTGATTACTTGCAAATATTCGATATAACAAATATCGGTAAAAACACTTTAAAAATAGCTCACCTACAAGAAGTTCCTAAACATAGCAAGGTTTACTATGTTCCGGATTTTAAGTGTGAAGATTGTAAACTATACTGGATAAGTGAAGTTGTAGATGATAAAGAATATTCAACGTTGATATTTGCGGAGGAATACTAATGGGAAGAAATCGTAGAAGCAATTTGCCTCAAGTTAGAACAAGCTATCCTTCAAGAAATAACTTTTATCAACCACAAATATCTAAAACACCATTTTCGAGAAATATAACTGATAATAGACATCTACATACTAAGGGTAAGGACGTAACGGGGTATGTTAAAAGAGAGGTGTGTATAAAAGATGCTAAAGGGAATATGAAAATAGCAAGAGAAACGCAAGTGTTTGCATCTTGGGATAAAATAAGCAGTTTCAATGCTGATTAAGATAAAATCTAGTGTTTTATCACTAGATTTTTTTGAAGAATAATGTAAAAGATGGTATAATACATTTGCTTACTTTTCATATTTCAGTAGGCACCATACCTTAATGATATAGGAAAATAAGGCGCCAAATATCCTAATCATAGAGTTAAGGTAAATATTGATGAAAAAGGAGGAAATATGGCTAATTTACGGACAACATAAACTCGTAAAAGATTCATACTTGAATCAACTAAACTGTGAATTTGAAAAATCCACAGTACAAAATGTCTCTCCATTATTGATGGTACAAAGAGGGATAAGGTATCTAAAACCAAAAAGAAATGATGAAACTATGCTTGAAGTGTTTGCTTTCAAAGATAGTGGAGCATGTGGAACTATAAGGATTCCGTATTCAATCTTTACAAAAAAAGAATTGATGATTCTAGAATTGTCTAAATACGGTGTATATCCAAATATAAATTATATTTCACATTTGCAACGCTATCTTAATAATGAAGTACGTCAAATGCAAGCCACTGACCCTGATTTTGATGTATGTTTAACACGCGAATTAGGTTGGCAAGATATTCCAAATGAATATGATAGAAAATTCATTTTGGGTAGCGATAAAGCAGGCGGAGAAAACATCGAATACTATGATAAAAGCATTTTATTTCAAAATGGCTCTTTAGAAGGCCAAGTCGAATTTATAAAGACAGAGGTTATTCCTTATCCGGAAACCCAACTTGCTCTAACACTAGGACTAGCAAGTGTAATTTCAGGTTATATAGAACCATATTTGAATACTCGGTTCATTGGTGGTTAATATCAGTGGGATATCATCTACTGGTAAAAGTACAATAACTGAAATAGCTGGTTCTTTATACGCAAGTCCCACAATGTCTAAAGGACTTGTAAGAAGTTTTAATGCAACTAAAAATGCATTACTTGCACAGTGTGAGGGTAAATATGGCTTACCTATATTGCTTGACGATATCAATGCAAATAGAACGGAGCACGATAAAATTGATCTTATTTATCAACTAGCTCTTAATGACCCACGCAGTAGATGTGGATGGTCAGGATATAAGCAAGATACTCACGAAGGTTGGAGTGGGATAGTAATGATTACATCCGAAAATCCAATGTTTGACACAGAAAATGTGACACAGGGTATCTATAGTAGATGTATGATAGTTGCGGATGTAGTATGGACACAAGATGCTTCACACAGCGAAAGAATCAAACAAGGTGTCCGTGAAAACTACGGATTTGTAGGTCTAGAATTTGCAAAATACATTGAAGGTATAGGTGAAGAAAACATACTTCAAAAATGTAAAGAAGCTGAATCTAAGGTTCTTGCATTGATAAATAACAATGATAACATATCAAATAGAATAGCTTCAAAATTGGCTCCTATATATGTAACCGCTGAACTAATCAGTCAAAATTGTTCTAGCGGACTATATGACATAAACAAAGTTATGGAGTACTTAATTGAAGCTGATAGAAAAGTAAGACTGCTTGAATCATACGATGAAATAGTTCTTTCAAAACTAAAAGAATTCGTTTTGATGAATCGAAATCATTTTGATGTGTATACACAGCGCTATCCGATTACTAATAATAGCGATTTGTATGGAGCAGTAATGTGTACTAAGAAAGAACAGTCTTTTAACATTTTAAAACCTGCTTTTGATATGTTCCTAAATTACAATAAGATAACTGATAAGTTAGTTGTACTTAGGGCTTGGAAAGCTAAAGGTATAATAAAATGTGATTCTGATGATAGATATGATACAAAATCAAGTGTCTTGGGAAACCAAAGAGTTATTAAACTCTTTGTTGAGCCTGAGGAAGCTGAGTTTTTCTTGCCAGAAGCATCTCGTGCTAAATTGCTTAATGCTAGGGCAAATGCAACTCAAAACATCCCAGAAATAAAATATTCTGAGGAAAGCAATGAAAATATTTGGAGAGATAATAACGATGGAAATTAAAGTGAAAATAACAGAATTGAAGAAAAATAAAGGGAAAATCATCATTGATGAAAAAGGTTTAACCTCAAATATCAGTCAAACTGATATTGATATAATAGTTACAAATGCTATTGAGCTATTAACTGCTCAGGGAGGTAATGATGAATAATCAAAACTTTGTAAGAAATATCAATGATGAAGAAATTAAAATCTTTACAGAAATGTTATATAAGTTAAGTCGAAAATCGACTACTAAAGATATTCAAAGGTTAAGATGTGCAATTTATGCACGTAAGTCATCAAAAGACGAGACCGCAACATCACTTGATGCTCAAATATCATATTGTAGGGAGTTGATAAAGCAAAACTCCCTTTTGGAAGAACAATATGTATTCCAAGAAGATAATGTATCAGGAATGTGGTCTAATAAACGTGATGAATTTTTAAAGATGTTTGAACTTGTTAAGGAACGAAAAATAGATGTCATTGTATGTATGGCGTGGGATCGTTTTGCCCGCAAGAGCGCTGATTTAGAAACGTATAGGGAAATTGCCTATCAAAATCAAGTTTATGTTCTAACTGGTGATAATACAATAATTGTCAAGGATTCAGCAAGTAAGTTTGCACAAACAATAATGCTTGCATCAAATGAATATTTTGCTAGACAAGCCGCAGAAAAGACCTTTAATTGCTTGTTAAATCTTGCGAAAAATGGGGAATACGTATGTGGTAAAGCACCTTTTGGATATCAAAAAAACAGTATGAATTCTCTTGATATCGATTTCAATGAAGCTATAGTTGTGAATAAAATTTTCACTCTTGTAAAGTCACGGAAGAACATTTGCTTCAATTGCGAATGAGTTGAATAGTAGTGGATATAAAACTAGAAATGGTGTATATTTCACTAAACAAGGTGTAGAATTCATTGCTAAAAATCAAATTTATACTGGAACTTTAATATACAATAAGCAAGGTGGCAAGAAAAAGAAAACTAGACTACTACTTCAAGACTATGAAGAAGTGGTGGTTGAAGATGCTTTTCCTCCAATAATAGATAAAGTAACGTTTGAGGAAGTTCAAAATATAATTAAAAATAAGCAAAAAATAATTACATATGATACTAATCATATATACTTGCTATCTGGTCTAATTTGTTGTTCATCTTGCGATAGAGTTATGGTTGGTTCGAGTAACACGGGTGGAAGGAGCAAATCTAAACGCTACTACTATCAGTGTCCAGCTCACAAGGCAAAAGCATGCGATACTAAAGCTATTAATGCTGAATACATAGAAAACTATGTTCTAGATATCGTGACTCCTCTTGCTAACAAATTCTTAATAAAATCTAATGTTGTTAAGTCTGTAAAACCTCAAATCAAAGAGACTAAAAGACTTATCAATAAAATAGAGAAAGATATTGAGAAGAATAACCGCCAATGTGAGGCGTACTATATTGGTTTATCTCAAGTGCTTTCAAATGAAATCTTGAAAACAGGTCTTTTGGAAAAAATTGAAGAATCAATAAAACTTAATAAGAAACTTAATGAAGATTTGACATTGCTAAAATCGAAAGTTACGATGTTAGATGGACTCGTAAAATCTAACATCAAAATATCAAAAGAAGATTTACTAAATGATAGATTAAAAGCTAGAACTTTATG
>CAZHQU010000017.1:0-15777 GCA_964534245.1 uncultured Coprobacillus sp. | reverse complement strand
TCAATTATGTGGTCTATGAATGACTTCATAGCCTTTATGTATATCTATATTATATTTTGTTTATGTTAAATTTTCTTCTGTCTATATTAAATTTTCTATTTCATCTATCAATCCTAGAAAGGCTTCTTCATCACAAATACTATTAAGTTTAATACGATATGATTTAATATTATTAATACTTTTCATATACCATGATGCCATTGATCTCATTTCTAGAATTGCAATCTTTTCACTTTTAATTTTCTTTAATTCATGATAATGATATCTTACCATGTCTAATCTTTCTTTTGTACCCGGATAAACTCGCTCATCGTTTCCCTCAAAGTAATTAACAAGATTTCTAATAAACCATGGATTACCAAGTGCACTTCTGCCCACCATTACATAATCACAACCAGTGTAATCTAACATCTTTTGAGCATCTTCAATAGTTTTAATATCCCCATTACCAATAACAGGTATGCTCACAGCGTCTTTTACCATTTTGATAAAGTCTAGATTAACAGTACCATGGTACATATCACTTTTAGTTCTTCCATGAATTGCGATTAATGAAGCTCCTGCTTTTTCAATTGCTTTAGCAACTTCTATACAATTAATATGATTATGATCTACTCCAGCTCTTATTTTAACACTAACCGGAACAGTCGACACTTCAACAACAGATCTAACCATATTGTATATTTTCTCAGGATATTCTAATAATGCACTCCCCGCATCTTGTTTTATAACTTTCTTTATTGGGCATCCCATATTAATATCAATTAAACTTGGTGTGCTTTTCTCACAAACAATCTTTGTAGCTTTAACAACATCATCTATCTCACCACCAAAGATTTGGATTGCAACGGGTTTTTCATGATCATTAGTTATAAGGTAATCTAAAGTTTGTTTATTATCAAAGATTAATCCTTTCGCACTTACCATTTCTGTATAAACTAAGCTTGCTCCAAAGTCTTTCATAATCGACCTATATGCTAAATTAGTATACCCAGCAAGAGGTGCAATAATAACTTTGCCCTTTATTATTGATTTAATTTCTTCAATTCTTGTTTTTATATCTTTATACATATATTTACCTCATACAAAATGACCTTTAATAATATTTAAATAAATAATATCTAAATAGAAAAAAAGGATCTAACGCTTAAGACTCTATACCCACATGTTAAGTTAAGCTTAAGGCTGCTTCAGTTACGACCTGACCTGGTTCACTGCTTAGCATTGGATATAGAGACCTAAACATAGATCCTATATATATTATATACTATTTTGTTTATAAAATCAACTTTTTTTATTTCTTAAGTCCTTGAAAAAATCTTTCATTAGTTTTTCAACATCTTCTTTCATAAGACCTTTAGAAACAGTCACTTGATGATTAAACTTATAGTCATCCAAAACATGAGCAACACTAGAGACACAACCAAACTTAGGTTCATCAGCACTATAAATAATTTCACTAATTCTAGCTTGAACAATCGCACCTAAACACATTAAACATGGTTCTAAAGTAATATATATTTTAGCTCCATCAAGAAACTTAGTTTTAGTTTTCAAACACGCTTTTCTAATAGCTTCAATCTCAGCATGAGCTAAAACTGACTTTTTTGTTTCTCTTAAATTATGAGCACGTGCAATAATTTTCCCATTCATTACAATAACGCAACCAACAGGAACCTCATTTTTTTGATTAGCTTTTAAAGCTTCCTTATAACATTCTTTTAAATAATATAAATCATCCATAACTATTTTTTATTCTTATGAGTCACCTTATGACAGTGTCTACAACGAGCCTCATAACTTTCCTTTGCACCTATTAAAACAATAGGATCATCATAGTCAGCAGGCTCACCATTTATAAGTCTTTGAGTTCTTGTGGCGATGCCCCCACAAACCTGACAAATCGCATTAAGTTTAGTAACATATTCAGCTCTAGCAAGAAGTTCAGGCATAACCCCAAAAGGTTCCCCACGGAAGTCTGTATCCAGACCTGCGCAAATAACTCTTACACCCCTTGATGCATAAAAGTCACATACTTCAAGTATTTCACGGTCAAAGAATTGAATTTCATCTATAGCAATCGCATATGGAAGTCTAGTACCAACGATTTCATAAATGTCTTTAGGCTCAACAACATTAAAAGACTTAGTTCTAGTATTATTATGAGAAACAACTTCATTCTCACTATATCTATTATCGATTTTAGGTTTAAAAACAATAATATCCTTTTTAGCATATTCGATTCTACGAATACGTCTTAAAAGTTCCTCAGTCTTCCCTGCATACATGCTCCCACAAATTACTTCAATCCAACCATCATTAACTTGAATATACACAAAACTCACCACTTTCTTTACATATTATACTAAAAAATAACATAAATTAAAAGTCTTTAATCAATGAAAATTATTTATTTTTTTTCATACACAAAAATATAAATTATTTATCACCTAATATTTTATTAATATTATCAACTAAAACTGAAGCATCTTGACCCATAACAATATTAGAATTACCATTTCTACTTAAAATTTCAAGTTTAACAAAACCTATTTTTTCGTATAGCCTCAAAGCTTTATTGTCAAGTTCAACATCTAAAGTTATATATTTATTTGGAATATTAGAATTATTTAAATAATACAAACACATATAACGAATTAAATCTTTACTAATGTTTTTGCCGCGATAATCTGGATGAACAGATATATTTACAATATAATTACTTTCATCATATAGTTTATCAAAAGGTTCAACTGTAACAAACCCAATAATCGTATCTTCATATACACAAACAAAGTTATCTAAATAAATAATACATTCAGCAATCATACTCTCTGTATAAGGTATAAACCCAGAATTAAGCTCAATATCAACAATTTCATAAAACTGTTTTTGAGAAACTTTATTTGGTAGTTTTACTATTTTATAATCCATAACATCACTCTCATCAAATACTTTATATAATATATTTTACCACTTTATAAGAAATTTTAAAAGCACTTATATCAATAATAAAACAATAATATATATTTTCAAAAAAGAATTGACATTTTGTTAATTTTTTAGTATAATATATAAGGAAACTTTCTATGGTTACTAGAAAAATCATGGCGGAAGGAGATAAACAAAATGAAAAAGAACATTCATCCAAAATACCAAAAGGTTACAGTAGTTTGTACTACTTGTGGGAACACATTCGAATCTGGTTCAACATTAAAAGAATTACGTGTTGATACATGTTCTAAATGTCATCCATTCTATACTGGTGAACAAAAATTCGTTCAAGCAGCTGGTAGAGTTGAACGTTTCAACAAACGTTTAGAAAAGAAAGCAAAATAATTATTTAATAATTAAATTTAACATCAATTTTAGAAAATCTTAGTGCTAGAAATAGCACTATTTTTTTATGTTCCTTATTTTTAACATAAAAAAAGGTTGCAATTAACACAACCTTTTCTTGTATATTTAGAATTTAACTTTTGGAGCTTCTCTTTCATTTTCATTTTCAATTGTGAAGAAATCAGCAAGTTTAAAGTTAAACATTGAAGCAATGATATTTCCAGGGAACATTTCAACTTTGTCATTATACTTTTGTACAATGTCATTGTAGAATTGTCTTTGAATAGCAATTGCTTTTTCACAATCTTTTAATTGAGTCATAAGTTCATTGAATTGTCTATCTGCTTTTAATTCAGGATATCTTTCTTGTACCATTAATAATCTACTAATAGCTCCGCTTAACCCTTTTTCAGCTTCTGCCATTTTAGAAACATCTTTTGAACTTGATGCTGCAGCGTATAAACCTCTAGCCTTAGCAAATTCACCAAAAATACTTTCTTCATGAGCAGCATATCCTTTAGCTACTTCTACTAGATTTGGAATTAAATCAAATCTTTTCTTAACTTGAACATCAACTTGACTAAATTGATTTCTAACTTTATTTCTTAATTGAACTAATTTGTTATAGCATGAAATCACAGCAATAACTAAAATAACAACTAACACAGCAACTACTATACCAATAATTGCGCCAGTACCTAATAAAAACATAATTTACCTCCTATAATAATTTATCTACCACTACGGAAGCCTCCGCCTCCGCCTCCAAATGAACTACCACCAGAGAAACCTCCGCTTCTTCCACCACCACTTCTATTTCTAGCATTATGTTCCATAATTGTATGTGATGAGTTTGTATGCACTCTTGAATAAGATCTATTTATTCTATGATAAATAAAATATCTTGAACGCATTCTAGTAGAAGTATAAGCTAAGTATGTAGCATCATCAGCATTTAATTCTGGAAGTTTAACACTTAATTGATCCATCACTTTATCAGCAATCTTTAATGATGTAGCATAAGCTAAATATTCTTCCCAAATTTCTATACTTAAAACAGGGCAATCTTTTAATGAGCCAAAGTCTTCTAAGAAGTTTTTAAATGCTTTCCATTTGTGATATTGTTCATTTCCTTCAACACTACGTTTCTTAATATTAGAAACATAAAGTAAGAATATAATCGCCACAACAGCAAATACAAATATATTACGAACTAATGGTGCAGCTGTCATTATCATAACCGCTAAGATGACTAAAGCAGCGCCAATTGTAATATATCCTGGAAGCGATGCAAAGAATTTTCCTTTTGCTGAATCGATAAAGAAATCATGTTTCTTAGCATCATATTCAATATTACTTCTAAACTTTCTATTGAAACTTTCAGCATCATTTGCTTGAGATAGCGTCTTACCATAATTTTCAATTTGATCGAACGTTACTTCTGAGCCATCACCAATTGTACCAAACAACCAGTTAATCACAACAATCTCATGACTAGTTAAAGTTTCATTTAACTCTTCTCTTGTTTTTTCAGTATTAATAGTTAGTTTATAATCACAATCTTTATCATTCATATCTCCAAGACAATCTAGTTTACAAACTTTCTTTCTAATTAGATTTAAAACAGTTGCTGTAAAGTCTTCATCATTTGTCTTTTGGAAATAATATAAATAGCTCATTAGTGCTGGTGGATAATCATAAGGAAGTTCACGATAATATTCACCATTAAATTTAGGTTCAAATTCTTTATCAACTTTGATGTATACAATTACAGTTGCGATAACCATACCTATTACCCATAAGGCAGTAATAATATCAACAGTTGCGCAAATATTATATAATCTATTACTTTGTTTTGTTAATAAATTTTCAGTTTCAATAATTTTATCAAAATTATCAATCTCTTTCACATAGAATTTTGCTTCCGGATCATTTTTATCTAATAAAATATCATTAGGAAATACTATTCTAAATTCTAACATTTCATCAGCTGCAACATCTTCACTTACAAACGCAAATTCACGATTACTAACCACTTCAACAAATCCGTTGTATAAGCCATGACCATATGCGTAGATTTCATCTTTTGAATGTGGATGAGCTGGAAGAAATACTGTTGCTGCAGCAACTTCAGTTTCAAATCCTAAGTATTCAAACAAACGATAATTAATCTCCGCACAATCATTATATACAGATACCATATTTGTAATATTATATTCTATTTCATAAGAGTATAAACCTTCAAATGAACCATGTTTACCTGCATCAATATAAATAGATTCACAGTTGCCTGGACAATACTCAGGTTCACAAGGACATTCAATATCTTCACCATAACGGGTTTTATCTTCATTATATGAATAACCTATAGAAACATTTTCCGTAATATCCTCATATTCATCACTATCAATAATGTCTCCTTGATAAACTTTTACTTTTAAGTTTTCTTTATCTAAGATACCAGCTTCGCCATGAGAGTTACTAAGAACTAAATCCCTATAAAGATAATTAACATATGATTTAAAATCAATAACTATAGTTTCTTTAACATTGATTTCGCCATCATCATAAACATATACTTCAGCATTGTAAAACTTTGCAACATTAGTTGTATTAACAGTAACAATATACATTAATCCTATAACAAATACAAAGATTGCTAAAGTAATAAATAACATTTTTTTACTACTCATATTTTTCTCCAAATATTATAAGTTTAAATATTTATTCTAAATCTAAATATTTTTTCCATTTGTTATCTTCTGAATTCACATTAAAAATCTTAGGAGCCTCAAACAACATATATTCTTTTGTTGTGGGGTGAGTGAACCCAAGTTCAACACATCTTAAACCTAAACTATCATTATAGTTTTTACCACGATAACCATATTTAAAATCATTAATTAAAGGGTGACCTAAAAGTTGCATTTGTTTTCTTATTTGGTTATATTTTCCAGTTAATAAATTTATCTTTACAACTGTAAAATTTGAATCTAATTTAAAATGATTAATAACTTCATATTCAAGAATTGCTTCTTTACCATTGTCACTCTTAATAGACTTTCCATCAATCTTAGATATTGTATCAGTTAGTTTACCTTTACCCTGAAATGTTCCCGAACATATTGCGATATATGTCTTTTTAAAATTATGATTACGAATGCATTCTGATAACCTTGAAGCAGCTTTTGAAGTTTTTCCAAACACCATGACACCACTCACTCGCCTATCTAATCGATGAACCAATCCTAAGTACGCTTCACCTTTTTTATTATATTTTTCCTTTAAATAGTTTTTTAATAAAGTTAAAATATCTTCGTCTTTTGTTATGTCTTCTTGACTTAGCATTCCTTCAGGCTTATCAACTACTAACAAATGGTTATCTTCATATAAAATATTAATATTTTTGTATGATTCCATTTATAATCACCACTTCATAATATTTTATTAATACCACTTACCAAATCTTCCTTCTTCTTCTCTTTTAGCTTCTGGAGTTTTTTCTTCTTTCTTACTATCACCAGCAAAAATCAATGGACAATAGAAAAAGAATAATGGGAAAATAACTAATAACCCAACAACTAATAGAAAACCATCAAGTGCGGTAAAAATAAACACAAACCCTAGAATAAATAATAATAATACAATCCATCTTTTCATACTACGCCCTCTTTATCTTGTACTGATATAAACTTATATTGTTTAAAAATACAATTATTTTCTGTACATTTTTTTTTGAAAAATTCTCTAAGCTTTTCTCTTTGTTCATAATCAATCGAAAACTTCGGCAAAATTATTGCACTAGTTTCTGATACATATATATAAAAACATTCATCAATTTCACAAATCTCAACTATTTTATTATATTCATAATTAATAGTATTAGTATCCCTAATGTATTCTATATGGCTGTCTTTTATTATTACATAATAAGGCAACACATCAGGTGGATTGGTTTTTAATAATTTCTTTACTCTATTGCTTATACGATAATTTCTTGTTCCAATAATTACAAAAATTAAAACTAAAGCAACAGCAAAGACATATAAGTTTTCAAGTAATGTAAATCCCATTACAGCAACTATAATTGCTATAAGAACTAATCCAAGTTCAACAAACTTATATGGACTTTTTTTCAAGAAGTGAAATCTATAGAATGTTTCTATTCTTCCTTTTGAAAAAGTAGTTTTACATTTAATATTCATTATTCTTCACTATCTGTATTATCTAAATTATTATTAAAGTCATCTTGGTTTTTAGGAGCTTCTTGAGGAACGAAATATGTTACTTCAACAAAGTTCTTACAATATGGTTTATCATAAACACGTAAAGGTTTAAACTCTGTAACTTTTAGAATTAAATCATCAAGATCTTTCTTTTCACCTTTAATCATAACTTCTTCATTGCGATCTAAAATGAACATATTGCCGCCATTTAGATATAAGAAATAATATTCAGGAACTGCATGAACTTCGCTAACATATGCCCATGAAATTTCTCCAACTTTTTCTTCACCATCAACATCTTGGCTAAATCTTATTACATCTTCATTGATTTTATATTTTAATGTAAATTTTGGATGCGATGCAAAATACTTAACTAAGAAATTATCAATTCTCTTTTCTTCACAAACAATATTATATATTGGTGATATACATAATAGTAATGGGAAAATTAACATTAGAAGTTGTTTACTATTGATATAGAATACAACTCCTAATACAACTAAAATAGCAATCATCACAGCATTAATTAATCTTGATTTTCTTTTAATTCTCATGTTATATAATTGACAGAATTTTTGAGAACGATAATTATATTCTGTTTCTAATTCAACAATACTTTCAATTGGTCCTAACTCTGGAGCAGGAATTTCCTCAGAATTTAATCCAAAACTTTCTAATTCTTGATTTTCTACACTTTCAAGTTCTGTATTTTGATTTTCTAGATCTTTATTTTCTAGATCATTATTATTTTCTAGATCATTATTTTCTTGTTCTTTTACTGTATCATTTTGAAAAACATCTTTATTTTCCATAATATACTCCTCCTTATACTTATTAATTATAACACAAATTAAAAAAAATTTAAATACAATATTTCAAATAATAACGTTTTGTAGTATAATTATCATATATATTGGAGGTATTTATGAAAAAAGTATTTATTAGTGTAGATATTGAAGGTGTAAATGGCATTTGTAGTTGGGATGAAACTGAAGCTAGTCATGCTAGATATACTCAATTTCAAAAAGAATTACAAAGAGAAGTTAATGCTGCTTGCTTAGGTGCAATTGAAGCAGGCGCTGAAGAAATTGTTATTAAGGATGCTCATGATAGCGCCCGTAACTTAAACATTTATGAACTACCTGAATGTGTTAAATTATTAAGAGGATGGGAAGGTGGAATCTGCTCAATGATGGCGGGTCTTGATGAATCATTCGATGCCTGTATGTTTGTTGGTTATCATAGTCCTTCTAGATCAGATGGCAATTCATTATCTCATACAATGAACACTTCTAGAGTTTTCCAAGTTATTATCAATGGTCAAATCGCAAGTGAATTTTATATTAATGCATTATTTGCTTCATGTAAAAATGTACCTGTTGCATTCTTAAGTGGTGATGAAAACTTAACTAATCTAGTTAAAGCTGAGAATGAGAATATCGAAACTGTTGCATCTAAAACTGGAAAACATTGTGCAGTCATTTCTAAACATCCTGAAGTTACTTTTAGAGAAATTTTAGAAGGTGCAAAAGTAGGTTTAAGTAAATGTACTGATGCTAATATCGTTAAACTTCCTGAACATTTTGATGTTAAGATTCAATACAAAAACCAAAATATTGCATATAATGCATCATTCTATCCTGGAGTTAAATTAGTTGATACTGATACTATTGCTTACGAATCAGATAACTATTTAGATGTTCTTGCAATGTTTAAATATTTATTATAATTTTATTATATTCTTAAACAAAAAAGTCTAACATCATCACGGGTTAGACTTATTTTTTTTATTAATATAATAAATATTTTGCTCTAGTTTCTTTAAAAGTAGCTTCATCAGTTGCTAAAATGTTCTTTAACTCTTCTAATGAGTATGTGTCTTTTGTTATATAATTACACCCTGTATTTAGGTTTAATGTGCATCTTGATGCTGATGAATTATTAATCACAAATTCAGTTGGATAAAGTGTTCTAATAACTTTAATCATTGCAAATCCAGTGTAGACTGATAAGAATTCGTCTCTATTTGTAACATGTACTTGCACTCCACCACATTGAACATTGGCGTAATTATTAAATGTTGGTTTAAAATATGCAGGTCTAAAGTGTACGCCTGGAAGATTAAGTTCATTTAATGCATCAGATAAATCAAATGGATTAATATAAGGTGCTCCAATTAATTCAAATGGAGTAGTTGTTCCTCTTCCTACACTTACATTAGTTCCCTCAAACAAACATGTTGCTGTATAAACAACTGCTGTTTTTACAGTAGGCATATTAGGTGATGGTGTAACCCATGGTAAGTTAGTATCATCATAGTAAGATGTTCTATCATAGTTTTCCATTTTAATAACTGTTAAATCACAACCAATTCCAAATTCAGTATTAAATAGCCTTGCAAGTTCACCAACAGTCATTCCATGTCTTTGTACTATTGGATATAACCCTATAAATGAAGAATATTTTGTATCCAAAATATTGCCTTGTACAACATCTGCACTTACTGGATTTGGTCTATCAAATACAACAAATTGCTTGCCATTTTCTGCGCACGCTTCCATAGCATATGCCATTGTATAAATATATGTATAGAATCTTGCTCCTACGTCTTGTATATCAAAACACATTACATCAATATTAGAAAGCATTGATGGAGTTGGTTTTTGAGTATTACCATATAGACTATGAACAGTTAAATTTGTTTTAACATCTATTTCATTTCCAATTGTTCCTCCGTCTTGACTGTCTCCTCTAATTCCATGTTCAGGAGCATATAGAGCAGTCAAATTAACTTTTTCAAATAATACATCGATGCTAGTTTCATAGTTACTATTTATTCCTGTTGGATTAGTTATTAATCCTACTTTCTTACCTTCAAAAAAGTCTAAATATTCATCTATTCTATCAATACCTAATTTCATAGGTTTTTTTTGTTCTTCGGGATATTTAGCGTCGCACTCTTCTTTAGTCCACTCAGGGCATTCTTCACAAATCTCACACTCTTCGCATGGATATTTATTATTACATTCTTCTTGTGTCCAATCTAAGCATTCTTCGCACTTATCACATGGATAAAGTCCATCACATGTTTCTTTGCTTATTTCTTTACAAGCGTCACATTCTTCACATGGATAAAGTTCATCACATTTATCTTTAGTGATCTCATTTTGACTACATCCCACTAATAACAAACATAAACCAAACATTATTAAGCATAAATATTTTTTCATACATTCCTCTCCTTGTATAATATTTATGTAATTTAATTATTATCTAAATAAGTATTTATATTATAATATATATAATGTAAAAACACAAACAAAAAGTGCTTAAGTAAGTCTTAAGCACTGATTTCTTTAAAATTTGTCATTTAAATCAAAAATATCTTTCTTTAAATATATTGATTTAGAATAAACATATCTTTCTATTTGTTTTATTTCTTCTTTAGAAAATTTACTTTTAATCATTAACCCTGGAATAACGTTTTTTCTCATCACAAGACAAACTCTACCAAATAAATTCACTTTGATATTATTATTCACAAAATCTTGATTGTCAAATCTAATTTTAATTCTACCCGAATCTTCATCCACTTCAAATTCTTTTACATATTCCCATTTTATTAGTTTTACTGAACAAATAAAGTAACCAGCAAGGATAATTCTAACAGCATACATATTATGTATTCCATCTTTATCTATTACTAAACCGTAACTTTTATTTTTTATAAATACAGAATTTAGATTAAACCAAGATATAAAATAACTAGAAGCAACTGATATTATACAAATAACAAACACTATTCCTTCAATTCCATTTTCATCATAAAATGCTTCAAAATCTTTTATAGTATTAATACATAATATTATAATTAACGACATTAATGTTATTAAGAATAAATTATTTAACCAAAATAATATACCAAACTTCTTTTTAATCATTGATTCACCATAATATTATATAGTACACATTATTCTGTAATCTTCATTTGATCAAATACTTTTTCTTTAACAGTTCTAATTGTTCTTCTAACTAAATTAACACTTTCTTGTAATGATGCATAAATAATTGGTAAATATGCATTATCATCAAGTTCCCCTTCTTCAACTGATCTAGATACAGTCATATCGTTTCCAACAATATAGAATGACACTTGTCTAACAAAACTAGATATAATCTTTTGAGGAGATTTATCAACAGTTAAAACAGTTGGAATTTCTAATTTACCTAAGTCTACTAATTGACTTAAATTACAGATTGAACGCGAGAAGTTTACCATCATATTTTTAACTAATGCTGATAAGTAAACAAATGAATCTAAATTATTGCTATGTGTTAGATAGTTTGTGGCTAGAGTATACTTTTCAGTCACTTCACTATTTAATGAATCAATAAATGCTTTTAAATACTTATCTTTATCTTCTTCAGGAACGTTCTTACCGAAGCTTATTTGTAATATAGATGCAATTCCTTTATCAATTCTTTTAGTATCTTTTTCTAATATTTCAGCAATACTTAATATTTGGTTATATGCATAAGATGTTTCATCTGCCTTTGTTTTATCTAAGAATCCGTATAATGAGTTGTATGTTTTCTTGCATTCAGCTACTAACTTCTTAGCAATCTTAACTAATGCAAGTTTCCCAACAAATATAACCATTTCATTAAGATCATGATATTTCATAACTTTTTCTTTAGAAATCATATCATATAAGCCTTTTTTGCTTCCTAGCATTTCATTCGCTCTATTAGTTATTACTTCAATAGCATTGATGTACATACCATATCCATATCCATCATGTAACACGTCAACAACAAATTGACCATGAAGTTTACCATTTAGTATTTCATCACAGCTTAGTAAAAGAACTTCAGTTTCTTTTGAAGTTAGATATCCCATTTTTCCATTTGTTTTAGAAGTAACTTTTACGGCTAAGGCTAGAGCCTTGATCATTTGTCTAGACAAACTATGTTTAGTCATTTGGAAGACTTCTTTTGATCTTTCAGTACCTATGCCGTAGTATGATTCCTGTCCAATAGTTTTTTCACCTAAATTGTCTTTTTCAATTCTACATCTCATTTTTACATCACCAGGTACTATTCTATCACACTTTATAAATAATTGCTAGTTATATTTATTTTAATCTATTAAATAAGCTCATATTTTGAAAATATGTTCATATATTTATAATATAAGGTGAGTATCAATGGATTTATTAATTCATAAAAGAGATAATGAAATATCAGGAGTTATTCCGATAAGCGGTGCTAAAAACAGTGCAGTAGCAATTATTCCCGCCGCATTACTTGCTTCCGAAAAAGTTGTCCTAGAAAATATTCCTCACATTAGTGATGTTGAAACAATAGTATCAATAATAGATGAACTAGGACATTTTATTACATTTGAAAATAACAAGATCACAATTATAAGAAATAATAAAAAAATAACAAAACTTAGTAATAAAGTCAGATGTTTGCGAGGTTCATACTACTTTATTAGTGTATATTTATCTTTATATAATGACGTTTGTATTCCTCAAATTGGAGGTTGTAAACTTGGTGAAAGGCCAATAAATTATCATCTTGATGCATTAAAAGAACTTGGTGTAGATATATATACTAATACTAATAATTTCACTACTTATAAATGTAACAAAATAAAAAGTAAAACAATAACCTTGCCTTATCAATCTGTAGGAACAACAATTAATATTATTTTAATAAGTGTATTATCTAATGAGATAGTTATAATAAATAATGCCTCTATTGAACCGGAAGTAATAGATGTATGCAATTTTCTAAATTACTTAAATGCTAATATATTGATTTCGGATAGAACAATCACTATTAAAGGAGTATCCAAACTATCTGGAGGCACATATAAGATAATTAGTGACCGAATAGAAGCAGGAACATATTTATCACTCATTGCACTACCAAAAGTACGTGAAATTACTGTCACAAACATTAATTATAATTTATTACTATCATACATAAATATTTTACAAGAAATAGGTTTTATTGTTAATAAAGATAATTCTAGTATAACCATTCGTAAAAGTAACTTATTAAAACCAATTACTATCTATACAAATCCTTATCCAGGATTTCCAACTGACTTAGCTCCTATTATAACAGTTATACTTACTCAAATTAATGGAACATCTAAATTAAATGAAACTGTCTTTAGAGAAAGGTTTTCACATGTTAAGGAACTCAATAAATTAGGTGCAAATATATCTATAAATAATAATACAATAATTATAAACGGTAAAACTAATTTCATAACTGGAACTGTTACAGCTCACGACTTAAGATGTGCCGCAGCCCTATTACTTTCAGGAATTGCAAGCTTAGGAAATGTATTAATTAAAGATATTGATCATTTATTTAGGGGTTATGAAGACCCAATAAAAAAACTACAAGCAATTGGCGTTACTTGTAGCATAATTAATTAGATTATGTTTATTATAGTGTTAAACAGCATATTTAACAATATGCTTTTTACTCTTTATACTTTTATTAATTAATAATAATGAAAACATTATATTTTCCTCATCTTTTATATTATTACCATCAATAAAATATTTGTTATTAACCTCACAAATGTTACCAACTCTATAATTAGACAAAGTACATATTGTATCAACAAATGTTTTTGTTGTATCATGATTTTTAAAGACTAACATATTAATCATTTGATTATAAATATTATACTCATTATCTAATGAGAAGATATCACTTATTCTCGCATGAGGGAGAATATTGATATTTCTTTTAACTTCATCTTTTAAAACCATTCTCATTAAATTATACTCTAGTATTTCTGTTTTTGTGGCATTTGTTGTTAGCAAACAGACATTAGCTTTCCTAATTCCTAAAGATATCATAAAACTATGTAATGACATAATGTTGTTTTTCTTTTCTTCAATTTCGAAATGTTTATATGTAGAATTGCTCAAAAACACAAAATGTCTTAAGTTAGGCATATCAACTACATAATAATCATTAATATGATAGCTATAATCTATATTTAATATCTTACGCATATATCCTTCGCTAATATTACCAAACAAATGAATATCATCACGATGCTCTTTTGTGTATAATAGAATATCTTCTTCTTCACTGATATTAATAACATTTGTTTTAATTTTAATACGATTCTTCTTAACTAAATCATAGATAATATCATAATTGCCAATGATTGTTATTTTTCCATAGTTTAACTTCTCAAGCGCTTCAACTGTTTTTAAAAACTTCACCTCATACGGTGCTATAACTAATACATTCATACTATTCACCTCGTGCGTATTATAATATAATAGACGAGGTCTTTTTTGTTATATTTTGTATCTATTCTAAAATATTAGTTGTGATGTAATCAATTCCCCAAGATATTAACTCCTCAGCTATTTCTTTATCATTTACAGTCCATGCGTTAACAACAATTTTTCTTTCATGAAACTTATCCGTAATTTCTTTAGTTAAATGTGCAAAATGAATATCTATACCAAAATTATTATTTTCACAAACATCTAGTAATGAATCATCATATCTACTAGATAAATACTGAATAGGGATTTTTTTATCTAAGCTTCTTATTAATAATAAATTATTTAAATCAAAGGAAATAAATATTATTAATTTATAGTATGGTTTGATGATTTCTAATATTTCTTTAGCTTCATCTAAAGTTATCTTACATTTAATTTCAACAATACATTTCTTGTTATATTTTTTATGAATCTCTAAATATTCCTCAAATGTTGGAATAACTAACTCCCTACCATCAATATCTTTTCCAAAAGCTTTTAGTCTAACTAATTCTAAATCAGAAAAATCACTTTCTGGAATAACTAAATCATAATTACTTACTCTGCTAGTAAAATTATCGTGACAAACTACTAATTTTTTATCCTTAGTATAATGAATATCACACTCACTACCAAAATATGATCTATTACATGAAGCAATAAACGCATTGATTGAGTTTTCACGTTCTAACCCACTTAAACCTCTATGAGCTACCATCTTAGTTTTGCCTTTTTTTACTTTTATTGTTTTAGAGTTTATAGTTTTCATAAATTTCACCTATAATCATTATGTAAATAATGATTATTACTCCTTTTTTATTAATTTTATCACTTATTAAACAAATAATCAATTATAATAAATATTTAGAATTAGTAAATTAATACATTTCTAATTA
>CAZHQU010000016.1:0-15871 GCA_964534245.1 uncultured Coprobacillus sp. | reverse complement strand
ACATCTTTAAATTCATTTTGATCAATTACATCAATTGTTTTATATATTTCAGTAGAAGAAAAACTTATTATAATAATATTTGTTATATCTATATTTCTTGTAATATTGTAAGATATACCATCATCAGTTATAGTGCCAATTAATTCTTCTTGGACTAGTACTGGATATTTTTTACCTTTTTGCCTTTCTGAATGAGCTGAAAACAATAAATAAGAATTATCATTTTTCTTTCTTAAAATAGTTCCTGGTCTTTTATACTTTGTTGCCCAATCTGGATACATATAAATACCTCCTATTGTATTATAATAATTATAATACATTTTGATAAAAAAATCAAGAGGATTATTCTAATCCTCTTAAGTTGATGATATTGCGTACGTATGGTTCCGTATACGGCGGTTTGATATGTTTTAATCAAACAGTTAGTATAGTATTCTTCTATAGATATAAGTCCCTTGATTTCAAGGAACTTCTTTGGTATTAAAATGTTTAATACTCCAAAGCCTAGTTTGGCATAATTGTTTCCTAAATGGACAATTTTATTAATTTGCTTTTTATTTTGTCTTTTGATTTTAAATAGTTTTATTAGTCGTATTAAAGCTTTGTATCTTCTTTGTTGTGTTTTCCACGCTTTCCATATACACACCCTTAATCTTCTTCTAATCATTCCATCTAATTCTCTTGCTAATTTTCTCATACTAGCTATTTTAAAATAATTAACCCATCCGATTATTAGTTGTTTTAATTTTAATAATCTATATTCCATATCTATACTATAACTACGTGAAGTTAATGTTCTTATTTTATCTTTTATTCTTTTAACTGATTTAGGGTGAACTCTAACTCGTATTTCAGCGTGCTGGGGAGAGTAGTAAAAGCCAAAGCCTAGAAATTTGATATCGTTTGTAACTATATCTACTTTGCTTTTACTTTCGCTTACTTTTAGGTATAATTTGTTTTCTATAAAACTTTTAATACTTTCGTAAACTCTTTATGCTGACCTTACTGATTTAACATATATATTGCAATCATCAGCGTAACGATCAAATCTTAATTCTCTCTTTTCAAGTTCCTTATCTAATTCATTTAAAATAACGTTAGATAGTAGTGGTGATAATGGTCCTCCTTGAGGTGTACCTTCTAATGTATCCATTAGCACTCCGTTCACCATTACTCCTGATACTAAAAACTTTCTTATTATAGATAGTACGTCACCATCTTTAATGGTATTATTTAATACTTGCATTAATTTATCGTGATTAACCTTATCAAAGAATTTCTCTAGGTCTATATCAATTACATATTCATAACCTTCATTTATGTATTCTAGACTCTTATTTATAGCCTTATGACAATCTCTGTTTGGTCTAAATCCATATGATGAATCACTGAATTCTAGTTCATATATTGGTATTAACACTTGTGATATTGCTTGTTGAATGATTCTATCAATCACTATTGGTATTCCTAATTTACTTGTGCCACCATCGGGTTTTGGTATTTGTATTTCATATTACCCCATCTGTCTTATATTATCAGACTACTTTTACCTTTTAAATAGCCCCCCTAAATCCCGAAATGCTCATTTTGGTGGTATTTCAATCAGCATGTGCACACGATCAAGACATACTTGTGCTTCGATTATGTTCACACCTTTCCATTCGCAAATTTTTTCAATATTTTCCCTATTTCAAGTCTTTTACTGCCGAAAAAACCTTGCGCAATACTTCGGTGCAAATACCTCATGGTATTCGCAATTCCATGCTGCGTGTGATAAACTATTTGTGTCTTTCATTTTGATTGACCTCCTTTTGCTATTTTTGTGAAGTTAGCAGACCTCACATATATATTGGCAAAAGAAGTTTTCTTTTTCAAGACTGATCGACAGAAGACCTTACTAGAATCCCAAGACTATCTGAGGGTTTACTTAATACAAAAAAGAGGGTATCCAAAGGATACACCTCTATCTTCTATAATCAATTACGCATTTAAAGGATATACAGTTAAATTGATTTCCATAACAGTAGTTGCAGTTAAAGCAGCTAATGTTTCGTAAGCTACATCGAAAGTAATTTTATCGCCAACTTTTAATGCTTTAACAACTGCAGCACCAGCAGTATCTGCACAATTACTATGAACAGCTAATAAGAAATCATATTTTCCATCATAAACAGATTCTTGAGCAACGTCAACTACTTCATAGCATCCTAAACCTTTATTATAAAGAATAGCTACTTCAGCTTCATAAAACTTATTAAATCCGTATCCATTAGCGCCTAAATAAACTTCAGAACCATTTACATAGCCGCAAGCAACTCTAGTAATTTTTGCAGTTGAAGTTTCGCCATAAGTTTTTACTAAAGCTTGACCAGCAACTACTTTGTCACCAGTAATTTCTTCAGGAACAGTAGTTAAATATTCGCCATCTTTTACGAAATAGTTAGCAACAAATACTAAATCCGCAGGAACAGCGTTCATATGAACATAGTTACCAGCATTAACAAAAATACATTTATCAACTGTAACACCTAAGCATGCAGCTGTACCAGCTTCAAATAATCCACCACTTGTTTCTGGAAGAGTACCATTAAATGTAGTATTTGTAAATGTAGCTTTACCCGCTCTAATTCTAAACATAGATCCAGCAGTATTAGCAATACCACCACAAGTAGTCGCATCTAAATATGAATCTTTAACTTCGATTGTAGGAGCACCACCATTAGCCCATACAGTAAATTGTCCAACATTTGAGATTTCAACATTTTCTAATTTAATAGCAATATTACCAGAATTAATTCTGATGAATGTATTTATATTAGTAACTACACTGTTTGCAATAGTTAAGCTTTCAGATTCGCTATTATTAATTAAGAATCCTACACCTGCACCACTAGCAGTAGGGCCTTTTAAAGTTACATTTTCAATAACAACTTTTTTAGCACCAGCAAGTGTTTGTGTACCAGCTGTAAAATTAATGATACAATCAGCAGCTTTAGAACCTTTAATTGTTAAAGATTTAGCAATAGGAGTAGTTAAGCTATATTCACCAGCAAGAACTGTAATAATTCCACCGTCATTAGTTTTTTCATAAGCTTCATCTAATGTAGCTAATACTTGTGGATCAGATCCATCAGCATTTGCGTCTACAGTAGTAGAATCAAATTTTTCTAATTTTTTCCAAATTGCATAATAAGTTACATCAGTAGTAACTTCTGTAGGAATTTCAGCTAATGCTTCAGTAGCCTCAGCATCAGTATTCCAACCTAAGAATTCATATCCACTTCTCTTTAATGCTTCAGGAAGTTTAATTTGAGCAGGAACTTCTAAATATTGTCCGCTAATTAAAACTGGTTCTTCATCGAAGCAATCATAGAATTCAACTGAATACCATTCTTTATCAACTGGTAACATATCTTCAGTGATTTCAACAACTTTTACAGTTGCACCTTCAGTTAATACACCAGGAAGTGCAGTTTGTCCGCTTCCATCATGTAGAGGAACGCACCAACGAGCATCAGTCATAGGAGCCCATAAGAAGTCGCCTTTAGCAAGTTTAGCTTCGCCACTAGCACCAATTACTTTAGCAACATAAGAACCATCTTCTTGTAATACGAATTGGATCTTTTTGTAGCCTAAATCGTTATAGTCACGACCATAACATAATGCAACATTAGGAATTGTGATTTCGCCTTCACTAGCATTTAGGTATAATGCACCATGACCATAGCTATTATTAGCTTTAACAGTATCTGTTGCAGCATCATATACTAAACCAGTTGAATTTTGAGCAGTTCCATCTGTTCCATGAACTTGTAAGTTTTCTTTTACAGAGTAATCTTTAGTACCATCTAATTCAATAACACCATATTTAGGCATAATTACTAAATATCCACCAGCAATAACAGCATATTTACCTAAACCATAAGAAGCAACTTGAGTGTTTAATGTTCCAGGTTCAGTAGCAGCTTTAACTGGATTAGCATCTGGATAGTAAGCAGGAGTTAAGTCTTCACCAACAACAGCTTCAATCTTAGATTCTAATACTGGATTCCAAGAAGCATAAACTGTAACGTCTTTGAACATTGCACCTGTAACAACAGCAGGAGTTCCATCTTCAAATACCCAACCAGCAAATTCAGCACCAGCTTTGTATGGAGCATCTAATAATGTTACAGTACCATCTGTACAATGGTAAACTTGTTTACCATATTGTTCTTGAGTAGTTTGTCTATCAAAGATTGTAGACCACACCATGTTAGGAACATATGTCTTATAATTTGCATTGATAGAAGAATCCATTACATATTGAGCAAATCTGTAGCAACCTAATAATGTACCAGAGTTAGTAGATAATACACTAGTTAAATCTTTGTACATAGAAGAGTTGAAGTAAGATTGGTTCTTTAACATTGAGCAATCAACATAATTTAGACCACTTCTACCCCAGAAGTCTTGACCAGCACCGTTTGCATATTGAGTAGCTTCATTTACCCAGTCTGCTAATGGTAACCAATATTGACCTTTTTCAGTATTGAAGAATCTGTCAGAACCTTCAATTAACTTATTATAATTTTCATTATCTTCACTATAAGCAGTGAATAAGTAGTAATTTAATACAGTAACTTTGTATTGAGCATAGTTATTCCAATATTCTGGAGTACAGAACGTTTCGAATGAAGGAGTTTCAGCAGTTGGATCATCAACTAATGTATTTGTACCATCAACAGTTTCAATCTTCTTTTGGAATGCGCCTTTTTCTACCATATGATCATATAAGTCTTTTAAGAACATAGGCATAACTACAGATTTTTGAGTATCGTAGATGAAGCCTTGTGCATAACCACCATTATAATCATAGTTGATATATAAATCGATTGCTGCATATTCTTCATATTTAGCATCAAAATCAGCTTTCTTAGTTACATTCGCAAGTAACTCAGGAGTATAATTTTCGAAACGGTTGTATAAGTTACCTAACTTAGTAGTGAATCCTTCAACAACATTTCCATCAGCATCTTTTTCATTAGCTAATAAATCAGCGATTTCAGCATCAACTAATGCACCAGCAGCTTTTTCAGCAGCTTCTAATCTTTCAGCAGCAAACACTTCAGCTTTAGTAACTTCTCCTAAATCATTATTATAGATATTTCTAGCATTGATTAAGTAAGTTTCTATAGTACTATTGCCAGTGATTCCACCTTCAGCAATCTTAGCTTCTGCTTTTTCTAAATTAGATAAAGCAGTAGTAGCTTTATAGCTATTTAATGGATGTACACCATAATGAGTAATTTCTAATTGAGAACCTGTTTGACAGAAAGGATATTGTGCAGCAACAGTTTGAGAATAGAATTGGTATTTCCAACTCATTGCATATCCACCAGCAGGAACTGTTAAATAGTAAACTGTACCAGATTTAGAATCACCAACGAAGTATTTAGCTTCATCAGAGCCAATCTTAACTTGGTTAGTTGCAGGAACAGCACTTTGTAATTTGCCATTTCCAGAACCATATAATACTTTACCATCTTTATCAGCTACGAAACCAATAGCATATCCGTCCATTGAATAACTTACACGTGAACCAGCAGATACAACATCTTCGCCGCCAGCAAATGTTTGACCTGTAGCAGCATAAGTACCAACTTCAATCATAACATCTTTATCAGTAGTATTGTGCATTAACCAGCCCCAGTTACCACCCATGTCTCCACCATTATTGAATAATGATAGCTCACGTTTAGCAACTCCACCGTTACCATCATCAACAACTTCCCAGTACATATAATCTAGGATGAATGATTCATATACAGCACCTTCATATTCAGGAGCAGTAATTTTAACACCAGACCAATATCCATAACCTAATGAACGGCTAGCATAACCAACGCTCTTATCGAAGTGGCTGGCATTACCAGTTAAGTCATATAAACCAGTTACAGGATTTAAAGAAGTATCTTTTTGGTCACCAGTAGTCCATGTTCCAGAGTAAACATATTGAGCACCTTCAGATGCACCGATGTTAAGAACTAATGTAACAACAGCTTCATTAGTACCATCAGAGAATGTACCTTGGATTTGAACTTCTTGATATCTTAAATATTGAACAACTAATTCAGGTTTGCCTTCTTCAGTTAATTCGAATGCGTTGCAAGTTTCAACTTCTTCACCGTCTAAATATTTAGGAGCAACAACAGCTTTGCTTACATCCCATTTAACAGTGTATTTAACTTCATCTTTAGTGTATTCAACTGGAACGTCTAATACATTACCTGCTTCAGTACCATAAGGGAAGTTAACTAATTGGTTAAATCCACTTTCTTGTAACCATGCATCAGCAGCTTTAGCAGCAGCGTTCGCTGGAACAACTGTTACTACAAATTTAGTATCAGCAGTGAATTTATAAGTTTTAACGAATTCATAGTTAACAGTAACAGTAAATTCAACTTCAGTAGCAACTTCTGGAGCAGCAACTAATTTACCAGTGTTATCCATAATTTCAGGTTTAGAAGATACATAGCTTAAACCAGCATTGAATTTACCATCATATGCAGGAAGAACGATGCTTGTGCTTACTGTTTTACCAGCAACGTTAGCTAAAGAACCTTCTTCAAGGATATAAGCTAATTTTTCTTCTTTGCTATAACCTTTAGCATTGAATGTATAAGATTTACTTGCACTGTTATCTCCACATTTAGCAACTAAATCAAATTTAACAGGAGTGTCATCATTTTGACGAGTGTAAACACCATCATCATCGATGATTGATGGTAAAGAACTATCCCATGCAAATGTTGTACCATATACATAAGTAGGTAATAACATATCTTCAGAAACTAAAACACCATTAGAAGCATCTTTAATGATTGTTTCAACAGCTTCTAGAGCTTTGTTTAATCTAACTACAGAGTTATCACTTGCACTTAATACAGCCCAGAATGAAACAGAGAATGTTTCAACTGTAGCACCATAAGTTAAAGTAACATTGTAAGTATACTTAGTTTCTTTTGCTAAGTCAGAAGGATAAGTAAATCCAGTAACTTCGTTATTAGCTTCATCAGTAACAATCATTTCAACTAAACCATTCCATGGCTTAACAAATTCAAATGATTCAGCTGTATAAACAGGAACAGCAGCTAATACATAAGCTTTTTCTCTTTGTAATACTTCGTATTCAACTTCGATAGCGTCATTAACTGTAACTTCACAAGATTCAGAAACTTCAGAATCTAAAACAGAAGTAGCAGTAATTGTAACTGTACCAGGTTTAATACCAGTAACTACACCTTCGCCATCAACTGTAGCGATTGATTCATCACTTGAAGACCATAATAAACCAGTATAAACATTGTCACCCATTGGTTCAAATTCTTCAGCTAAAATTTGAACTGTACCACCAACTTTAACGAAATCTTCTAATAAGATAAATCCAGTTGGAGCAACATATGGGAAGAATTCTTGACAAGTTTCTTCATTGATTTCTTGACAAACTTCACAGAAATTTTTACAATTTTCTTCATTTGCTTCGTTACATACAGGACATTCTGGACAAACATTAATGTAATCTTTACAAGTTTCTTCATTAATTTCTGGGCAGAATTCCTTACATGTTTCATCACTTGCATTATTGCAAGTTTCAGTGAACTCTTTACATGTTTCGCTGTTTGCTTCATTGCATTCAGGACATTCAGGGCATTCTTCACACGCGAATGCTAGAACGCTCACTAATGCAAGAACAACGAAAAGAAACACTTTCTTTACGTTTTTTAACATAAATCTCTTTTTCCTTTCTTTAAAATAATTTTGATAAATATAACTTTATGAAAAAGTTTACATCAATATTATATTAAAAATCCCATTTAAAGTCAATATTAAAAAATTCAAAAAAGTAAATAAATGAAAACGATTTACAAAAAAAATGAAAAAAAGCAAACTTTTTTCAAAGTTTGCAATAAGTTATATTTTTAAAATTATTAGTTATCTCAATAACTATTTCCTATTTGTTTTCTAATAAGAAATTTAAAGATTGTTTGTATAAATCATCTCTTTCAGGAAAATCATCATATCCATGACCTGCTGTAGGATTAATATGAAGTCTACAATTTGGATATAGCACACTTAATCTAACAGAATTCATATATTCAACAGCCAAATCCTTTTTACCTTGAATAATCATAACTGGATTAGTAAATTTATTAATGCCATCAAGTGGATTATATTTATATAATGATTCATACATATCAGTAGAGATTTCAAATGTTCCATGTTTAGCATTACCATTTTCTAATTTTGGAGCATTGTCAAATCTTTTCTTAATGATATCATTAATGTTAGTTGCTGGAGACCAAAGAATTAATTTAGAAATCTTATTACCATATTTACCTGACATATATGCGGCAACTCCACCACCCATACTAAAACCTAATAAAGACAATTTCTTAACACCATTAATCTTAAATGAAGACTCAATCATTTCTTCTGCTTCTTGCATTAAAGTGTCCATTGTAAAATCTGGAAAATCTCCATCAGATTCACCGTTACCAGAGAAATCCATTCTTAATGATGCATATCCATGTTTACTAATAATTCTTGAAAAATTAATGAAATGCTTTGCATGTTCACTCTTGTTTCCAGTAAAACCATGGAAAAATACAATAATTTCACCATTGAAGTTTTCTGGCATATCTAAGTACCCTCTTAAAACTTTACCATTTCTGTTTGTTAATTCTACGTGTTTAATCATTATTTTATACTCTCTAAAGCCTTTCTTAAATTGTGCTTATTATCATTCATAATTTTTAATACTTCTTCTTTTTCAGTAATTCCACTCATTGAAGCAAATAATGCATTTTTAACATTTTCATATTTTTCATAATATTCTTTCGCTTCATCTTTTTCTAAACTAGTTAATTCAACAATAATATTTATTGCTCTAGCAACTAATTTTTCATTTGTTGGTAATACATCAATCATTAAATTTTGATATACATGTCCAATTTTAATCATTGAAGCAGTACTGATCATATTACAAATCATTTTTTGAGCTGTTCCTGATTTTAATCTTGTTGAACCTGTAATAACTTCTTCGCCTGTAATTGCTTCAACTTCATAATCAACTAAACTTGCTAAAGGACTATTTGGACTAGTAACAATACAACCAGTTGCAGCGCCAACAGTTTTTGCATATTCAATACCACCGATAACATATGGCGTTCTACCACTTGCCGCAATACCAATAACTATATCATTACTAGTTAAGTTAACATTCTTTAAATCATCTACTGCCATAGTTTTACTATCTTCAGCACCTTCAACTGCTTGAACAAACGCATTCTTTCCACCAGCCATTAAGCATTGAACCATTTCATGAGGCACACCAAAAGTAGGACGACATTCAACAGCATCAACGATGCCAACACGACCACTAGTGCCAGCACCCATATAAATTAATCTACCATCATTATTAAACACTTCAACTACTTTATCAACTAATTTTTCAATTTGACCTAAAGCTCCTTTAACAGCCAAAGCAACTTTTTGATCTTCTTGATTGATAATTTCAATCATTTCTCTTGTAGATAATAAATCTATATTCTTACTATTTTCATTTCTTTGTTCAGTTTTGATCTTAGACAAATCAACACCCATAATTATACCTCCAATTTTTTAGCTAAAGTCACTTCGCCTAATACCATATCATATTTAGCACCAGTTGATGTTTTTACATTGCCAGGTTTACCTGTAATTGATAAATAACCAAGCACAGCAAAAGCGAAAGCTTCTTTAGCATCACTATTAAATCCAATTTCCTCTAAAGCATATACTTTATCAGGAAACTCTTCTCTTAATCTATTCATAATGTATTTATTATGAACTCCACCACCACTAACAATAATTTTATCAATATTTTTAATAAATGTACGATAATTATAAACCATACTTCTAACCGTTAGTTCTGTCACTGTTGTAATGACATCTTCTTTTTCAAATGAATTAAAGTCAAAATCTAATGCAAGTTTTTCTAACGCTTCATATGAGTATTTTTCTCTGCCAGTGCTTTTCGGTGGCTTTCTTAAAATAAATTCATCTTTTTCTAGTTTTTCAATGATTGGAACAATAACTGATCCGCTCATTGCAACATTGCCATCTGCATCGAATCCTTTGTTATAATATTTATTCATAAAATGATCAATAATAACATTGGCTGGGCCAGTGTCAAAAGCAAACACTTCTTCTATCTTAGCATTTTTAGGAATATAAGTTAAATTACCCATTCCACCTAAGTTTTGAAGAACAACATCTTCTTTATCATTTTTAAAGAATAAATATTCAAACATTGGAACTAGCGGAGCTCCTTCTCCACCAACAACAACATCTGCTAGTCTAAAGTTACTTATAACAGGAATTCCTGTTATAGAACTAATTATTTGACCATTTCCTATTTGTAA
The DNA here is from genome assembly GCA_964534245.1 of uncultured Coprobacillus sp. Lineage (GTDB taxonomy): Bacteria > Bacillota_I > Bacilli_A > ML615J-28 > CAG-698 > CAG-698. The sequence continues at coordinate 5,426 of CAZHQU010000016.1, read as the reverse complement.
AGTAGATGGAACTAGTCCATTTAACCCTTTTGGATTATGCCAAATAGTTTGACCATGACTTGCTATATAATCTATGTCAGAATACTTTAAATTATTCTTTTCTAGAATTTGATCAACACCTTCTTTGAAAACATAGGGCAGTTCATAATTTAAACTACATATTTCAGAAAGCTTAGCAGTGTCATCAGATAAATTCTTTTTAATTCTGTTTTTTAAATCATCTGTATATGGGTACAAAATATAGTCAATTAATTTGTAACTTTCTTCAGTAATTTCTGCTAAAGCTATATCACATCCATCTAAAGATGTACCACTCATTAGTCCAATTATCTTCATGATTTCTTCCTATTCATCATATTCGCCAACTAAGACAAATTTAAATTTTTTTCCTGGTCCAATAGACTTTAAAACAGCATCAGTAATCAATGCTTTCCCAATAACATTAACTCTATCATCTTTTGGTAAATCTTGTTTCATAATACATACTTCACCTTGATATCTACCAAACTTGACATTATCAATTGTCACATCAAACTTTTGTCTATCTATAGTGTTATTAGCCATAATCTCATATTTCGATCTGCAAGAAGATCTTACAAAGTATGGAGTTTCATCTAATCTATTCGCATGTAAACCTTTAAGTTGATGAAGTTCAAAAACACTTAGATTTGAATTAACCATGATCGGTACTACTGGAGTATTATAATCAAACTTAGAAGCAAGCATTAGTTCTTCCTCACTTGCGTAAGCATCTCCAAAACATACACCATCACAACCTAAGTATTTTACAGTCGAAAGAATTGAGTATAAATTCATATATCTATGTTCTTCTACTGTTGGCAACCCTTCATACATTGGAGGTCTTTTTTGATTATTAGAAGGAATATATAAATTAACTTTCATACCAAATTCATGATATAACTTATTTTTTTCAATTACAGATTCATAACTTAATCCAGTATATTTCTTAGGGAAGAAGTTATGACTAATTCTAACATCAGATAACGCTACACCTTTTTTCTTTAAGTATAACAAATCTGATTTAGAGATTGTTGAAGCATTTAATTCAACAACAAATTCCTTCTTCTTATAGAACTCAACAATTTCATCTAATTTAAATCCATAATCTAGTCTTAAAGCATAAACTTTTGGTAAATTAAGTTTTTCATAAACATGTTTAGAAACATCCAATGAAATCTTTAAACCCAATTCATCAGCACGTTTGCAAACTATTTCTAACTCTTCTAAGAAATTATCATGCATTTCAGGAATGTGAGCAGAAATAAATACATGTTCTATTTTACACTTTTTTAATAACTCTAAATATTCTAGATTTTTTTTGGTGGGATACTCCTTCAAGCCCACATAGACAGAAGCTTCAACTCCAACATTTTCACCTAAATTTACAGGAAGCTTGCCTTGTGGCTCTAAATCACCTTTTAAATACTTAGCAATAGTAAGTACAGAGTTTGGAGTATATTCATATAAGCATAAATAATTCTTAACTTGTTTAAACTTATTAATGTCATATGGTGAACGTGTAGATAATACGAATAATTCATTACCCACGTTATCTAATTTATTAACTAAGTCAGCTTGTTTTGTAAATAGATTTGCATTGTATGTACAAACTAAAACTTGTTCATATTCTTTAGCTTTAACATATAATCTTTCAATTTCAGCATCTTCAACACTTACATTAATCTTTTCAACATCACAGTTTAACTTATGTTCTTTAATTACGGCACCAATACTTCTAACATTTAGTTCATCTTCAGCAATAGTAGTTGCGAAAGGTTCCGCAGCAATCACTAATGTTTTCTTATTTAAATATATATTTTTACCTTTAACTAATGTTAAAGAGTTATCTACTATTTCACTAGCAACTTTCTTATGTTCAACGTTATCGATATCACCAACAACTTCATCGAAAGATTTAGAATAGAAATATTTTTCCATTAATGGATAATATTCTTCTTTATAAGCCATAATCTTTTCAACTTTTTCATTGATTTCATCTTCTGTTAATTCACCAGATTTATAAGCATTAATAACAGTTTCAAACGAATCAATTTGTTTTTGGAATGTTGCTGAAACCATAGCCATATCTAAACCAGCCTTAAGACCCATTAAACATCCTTTAGGAGTTGTATAATGATCATCAATAGCTTTCATTTCCATACAGTCACTTGTAATTAAACCTTTATAACCTAATTCTTCTTTTAATAGTTTAGTAATTACATTATAAGATAAAGTTCCTGGTAAATTACCTTCTTCATAAGCTGGGAAGAATACGTGAGCCGACATAATCGCTTTTGTATCGTTAATTGTTTCTTTAAAAGGAACAAGTTCAACAGCATTTAATCTTTCCTTATCATGTGGAACAGTTGGTAAAGCTTTATGACTATCACTATCAGTATCACCATGACCAGGGAAGTGTTTTGCTGTAGCGATTACCCCTTCTTCTTGTAAACCTTTAATATATTGTTTACCATATTCACTAACAACAAATGGATCATCAGAATAACTTCTAACACCAATTACCGGATTAATTGGATTATTATTTACATCTAATGATGGAGCTAAGTTAAAGTTAATACCTAATGCTCTTAACTCAATACCCATAATTTTTCCTATTTCATAAGCTTTTTCTTTTGGAGAAGTCGCTAAAGTCATATTACCTGGACAGAATGTAGCTCCATCCATAATTCTAGTTACCATACCACCTTCTTGATCGATTGAAATAAATGGCATTACACCTGTCTTTTCAGTAATATATTCATGTATTTGTTTATTTAATTTATATAATTGATCTAAGTCTTTAATATTTCTAGTAAATAAAATAATATTACCAGCTTTATATTTATCAATCATATGTTTTAAATTATCATTAAATTCATATCCTTGGAAACCAATCCAAATCAGTTGGCCAATCTTTTCCTCAATAGTTAAATCCTTAATTTTTTTCATTTATTTATCTCCATATAATAAGTATTTTTCACGAATTGAACCGAATTTCTTAGTATCTTCATCAATAATCTTGAATTGTTCTTCTAAACTATACTTTCTTGAAATGATGTAATCACAACCAGTGTTAAACTCTAACATACAAGGTCTACCCTCAACATAAGGTTTGTTAACTTTAAAATCATCTGGATATAATTCCCTTACTATTTCAAGCATTGCCCAACCACATTTAACAGCAGGGAATTTATCTCTATCTAGTACATGTACTTGTACACCACCGCACATTTGTTTTTCATGCTTGCTAAATGTTGGAGTAAAGTACAATGGTCTAAAGTATACACCACCTAAGTTTAAAGCGTTTAACTTTTCAGCATAAACATTAGGATTAATAAAAGGTGCACCAACTATTTCGAACGGAATAGTTGTACCACGACCTTCACTTATATTTGTTCCCTCAAACACACAAGTTGCGTTATATACTATAGCTGTATCAGCTTTAGGAAAGTTTGGAGATGGCATAACCCATAATAGATTAGTATCTTCAAAATACATATCTCTAGTGTAATCCTCCATTAAAACTAATTTCAAATCACAACCGATACCATATTCTTCGTTAAATAACTTAGCCACTTCAGCAATCGTTAATCCATGTCTTTGAACTATTGGATAATATCCAACAAATGAGCGATATTTCAAATCTAAAATATTCCCTTCATATATCTTACAACCAGCTGGATTTGGTCTATCAAAAACAACAAATGGTTTATTATTTTCTTTACAAGCTTCCATAGCGTAAGCCATAGTATAAATATAAGTATAGAATCTACTACCAGCATCTTGAATATCAATACACATTATATCAATTTCATCCATCATCTCTTTAGTAGGTTTTTTAGTACTTCCATATAAACTATGAACAACTACACCAGTTTCTTCATCTACATATGTAGTCATCTTTTCACCAGCTTGAATATTACCTCTTACTCCATGTTCAGGAGAATACAATGCAACTAAATTTGTTTTTTCCTTTAAAGTTGTGATTGATGAAACATAATCACTTCTAATACCGGTCGGATTTGTGATTAAACCAACTCTTTTGCCTTCAAATAAATTTTTATATTTATCTAAACAATCAATGCCTAATTTCATTAATTACCCTCCTCTAAGTCGTATATATCATCTTCTTTGTAACTTTCAAATTCATTAACTAATGTTCTATATTTCTTAGCACTTATCTTATAAATTAGTAGTAAAGGTAAACTAATACCTACTAAGAACCATACTGGAATAAAGAAACTATTTAAGAAACACAATAATAATGGTGCAATTAATATAAATAGATATAAAAAAGTATATAGTATATTCTTAAATGCCATTATCAATGTAAATTTCATAATAGATTTTGTACTCATTCTAAAATATCCTAGTGTCATTGGAAGCGATACTAACCAAAGTATAAATATTAATACTGTAATTAATATAACATTATAAGACATAGATATAAAGAAATTTCCTTCTTCTAATTGATTAAGAATTGTATAATAGAAATATAATGCAAAACTCATTATAGATAGCATTGGCACAATTATTAATTCTGTTTTCCAAATACTTTTAAAATTATCCCATAATATTTCAAAATATAACATAAATGGTGCAGCACCATCAGTAGCATGAATTTTAATCATTGAAAATACTGTAATAAATCCAGGTATAAAAGCAAACACAGCAAGTATTATAGCTATAATCATAAATATCCCAGCAACAGTACTCTTCGTTTCAATTTTATTACCATAATTTAGAGATAATCCATTTTCATATTGAATAACAACTTCATTATTCAAATCAATACTAGATTGTTCAACTGAAATAGTAGTTTCAAATATTTTACCCCAATTATATTCATTATGCATCCCAATTACAACTAGCTCATTATTATCATTAAAATAAACTTCATCGATTGTTTTAAGAAAGTCTTTATTTGGATAACTAACCTTTATATCCCCAATAGTGAAATATATAGTTTTTTCGTCATTAGAAAATTCTGTTATATTATATTCAGTAACGTATTTACCAACATTATGAACAGTTTCATTATTTAACGTTACTATCATTTCATCATTAACAACTTCAACATTATTAATAGTATAATCATCTTGAATATCATAAAAAATATATAAAGGCAATCCACTAACAACTACAATTAATAAAAGCGTTAATAAATTCCAAATAGTAAGTTTAAATGCCCAATCAAATAAAGCATATACTTTACCACCAACAAACTTTTCAATATCCATAACGTATTTCAGTCGAGTAGACAACTTATTGTCTACGCTTCTCCTTTCTTCATATTGTTTTAAATTACGTAATGTGAGTAAGTGTCTACCATTGCCCCTCACAGAACCTCACGTGCCCAATTAAGGCATACGGCTTTTCATAACATTCTTTAAGCTTGCAAACAC
>CAZHQU010000015.1:10486-16071 GCA_964534245.1 uncultured Coprobacillus sp. | reverse complement strand
TTAACGTGTTATCAATATCAACCCATTCATTGTTTTTATAATAATGAATCTTTTCTCCGTAATAATTAGTTTCATACATTCCATTATCTTTAATAAATGTTTTTGTATTTTCAGTTCTTAAGCTTAATACTTCATCAATAGTTTCTGTTTTTGAAAACTCTCTTTGAATATCTTCAGTAATAATAATATGTTCTTTTTCTTCAAATGCGTTTGCAATTACACCTAAATTAATGTGACTTAAAATCATTCCTATTACTAAAATAACAATTATAATTTTTGAGAATAAATTAATTTCTTTTGATTTAAAGTTATATAATTTTGAATTTCTATTTGTTTTCATATTTAATCTACTCACATAATAAAATACTTTATTTAATTCAAACAAAAATTTAATTATCGAACTTTTATACTTACTTCTGTACCTATATCAAAAATTTCATTTACTTCACCTATCAATTCTATTATTACGCCAACATTACCATTTACAGCAATTTTGATTTCTCCAATTGAATTTTCATTACCTTCACATATTCTTTCTACTATATTATTATTAACTAATAAGATAGAACAAGTACCTATCATCAAATCTCTATCATTTATTGAATTATATACATAACCTTCTCCATACTCTTCGTCTACATAGATATAATACTCATTTGTTGATAATGAGTATACATTAGTTCCATCTGGTTCTTCATCATCTTCAATGACTATAATTGCAGCTTTTGAAAATATTACACTACACATAATCAACATAAACATTAATAATAAAATTAAAATAGATTTTTTCATAAAGTTCCACCTCCAATTATATTATATTAATTATTTATATATATGTCAATCCTACCTACACTCGCTAAAACGGAGCGGTTTAACGTTTTTTTCAAATAACTATAAAAATCGTTCCATTATTTGGAACGATTAATTTCAATTTTATTTATTTTTCCATATTTTAAAATTTTTCGATATTTTTTAAAATTTTTATCAACCATGGTGCAATTTGGTTATTATCGATAGATAATAATGATGATTTATCTTTTTTTAATACATATTTATTAATCACACCTAAATACTCTAAATGTTTCTCATTATCTTTATTTTTAATTATTTCATCATACAATTTACAATATTCTTCTTTTCCATATATTTTGTATTTTGATAATAAATAACATGTTAGAGTTGTAAGATTGTATAATTCTGTTCTTTCTACTTCATTTATAACCTTACTATATTTATTTAAAGCAAATAATGATGTTATATAAAATTTCAATGTATTTTTTTCTAAATTCCTGTTATCAATATTAATAGATTTTAAAGTAAGAAGTTGCTTAAAAGAAATTTTATTGCATTCTTCATAATTTCCAACAAATAGTAAACTACTCATGAGAATATTATTTAAATAAATTGTTCTTATTATGTTTCCATCTTGAGATAAAAACTCTTTACACTTATTCGCAAAAAACATGCTTTCAATATATTTTTTATCATTATATGCTCTAAATGACAATATATAATAAGCTTTTCCATTTGTATAATTTTTCATCCACTTTTCATTTACTATATTTTCTTCAAAAGCTAAATAAATTAATTCATATATTTCCAATAAACTTTCGTTAAAGAATCTGTTAAATTTTTTTATTTCATTATACAGATTTATATTTTCTAATATCTTTTCATATGCTTTCTTTTGATTTAATATTAATAACAGTTTGAATAATAATAAAACTGGATAGATGTTGTATTTTTCTTCTATTAATTTATCAATATAATCTACATATTTATCATACAAATCACAAATCTTATAGTACATACTATTATCAATATCGTTTAATAATTTCTCAAGTTCATCGAGTTGTTCTTTAGATATATTTTCATAACCGAAGTATTGATTCAATTTATTTATGTATTCATCTTTAATATTCAATTCACCCTTTCTACATTTTCTATATGTTGAAGGATTAATATCAATAGATTTGAGGAATTCTTCTTTTCCCATTTCCAGATCACTTATTAATATATCATAAAAATGAAAATATATTGTTGGAGAATAATATTCTGTTAAATTAATACTCATCATAATAACCTCTTATATAAACTATATTCATATTATATCATACTTTAATAACTTAGTATACTAATTAAAAAATAAGCTCAAGTTAGAGCTTATTTATTTAACATAAATATATGTTCCTGGTACTAACCATTTATCAGCATTTGCCTGAATTAATTCAGTAGCTGTTAGACCAGTTTTTGATAAAATTGTTTCTAGTGTATCGTCTAATGCTATTTCATATGTTTTATATGCATATGGTATTTTTAACATTTGATTTTCTACTAATAAAAGTTTTGAGAAATCATTATATTTTCCAATTACATCGACTGATACATTTACTTTTTGAGATATCAGTTCTAATGTATCATTTGGTTCAATTACGTATTCTTTAAAATACATTCCACCATTACTTACTTTAACTGGTATAACGATTACTTGATTAGGATAGATTACTGTACTTTCTAAGTTGTTTGTTTCAACAAGTTCATCTACTGTTACTCCATACTTTTGAGCAATCTTGTATAATGAATCTCCTTTTTGCACAATGTAACTTTCATTTCTTTTCTTAGTATAATACACATCATAGAATCCAAAACTATTCATTTTCTCACCTCAATCTTATTATATGAGAAAACTTTTTATTTGTGATTAGTTTATAAACTTATTATCCATGTAATTACATCTATTAAAGTTAAGAATAAACTTATATATGCAAGTATAATTCCGAATTCTCTTAGTGGTTTTAGTTTTACTAATGCTTTCTTTGTTGAAGCAAAGAAACAGAAACCAAAGAAAATTGCAAAGGTAATTAGATATAAAATTGGAATAGGTCTTCCACTTCCTAAAATTAAAATACTATTAAGCATACATAGTAATCCAAGGACAAATGTAACTATTGGAGCATCAATCATTGACACTTTTGTTTTTTTGTCCATCTCAGGATCAATCTCAACATATACAGTTTTATAGTCTTTTAAACTTTCTAAATTAAACCCACAATTCTCACATACTTTCATATCATCAGGTACTTCTACTCCACATCTTAAACATTTCATACTATCACCAAGCTTTCTTGCTCTTCTCTATTTGACGTTTAGCATCCATCTTTTTCATATCATCACGTTTATCATAGTTTTTCTTACCTTTACATAAGGCAATATTAACTTTGCATAAACCTGCTTTAAAGTACATACTTAACGGAACGATAGTTAGTCCTTCTAACTTAACCTTTTGAGCAAGTTTTCTAATTTCTTTCTTATGGGCTAAAAGTACTCGATCTCTTTTTTCTTCATGATTAAAGATATTTCCAAATTCATACTTTTTAATATGCATTCCGCACACAACTAGTTTTCCATCTTTAGCTTCACAGTAAGCATCTTGAATTGATACTTGGTTTTGGCGAATTGATTTTATTTCAGTCCCAACAAGCACTATCCCACATTCTAATTCTTCTAAGATGAAGTAGTCATGATATGCAGTTTTATTTTTTGCGATAAGTTTTGTTTTTACGTTTGTATTGCTCATATTTTTTCTCTCCTCTATTATTATACACGAGTTCGAAATTAATTTCACCTATTTTTTTATTAACTGATACTAATTTTACTTTCACTTTTGTTCCAAGTGTTATTTTTTCTTTAGTCCTATCGTTATAATAATAATTTTCATGATATCTAAAGTGATCACTTTCTAAGTCTCTTGCTCTAATTAATCCATCTGATGTGTTTGATAAAGTAACAAATACACCAAATTTTAAAACAGAAGTTACTACTCCTTCAAAAGTTTCACCAATGTATTTTTGCATGTACTCAGCTTTTTTCATATCCAAAACTTTGTACTCACAGTCAATTGCTCTTCTTTCCGTGTCACTTGTACTTTTAGCAATTTCCGCTATTTTATTATTCAAACGATAATGTTCTTCATCTGTAAATAAATTATCACTATGTATAATATATTTTCTAGCTAAACGATGAACAATTAAATCAGGATATCTTCTGATCGGTGATGTAAAGTGTGTATAACATCTACTTGCTAATCCAAAATGCCCAATGTTTTTTTCACTATAAACAGCTTTATTCATAGTTCTTAAAATTGATGTTTTTAAGAAACTATCTTCATATGCTAAGTTATCAAGTAACTTTTGAATTTCTTTTGGATGTAAACTTTGAATAGAATATCCTAGTTTATTAACCATTTGCTTTAAGGTATGAAACTTGATAATATCAGGATCTTCATGAACACGATATATAAATGGCAAATCAAAATTTGTTATCATTTCAGCAATCGTTTCATTTGCTAAAATCATAAACTCTTCTATGATTTTTTCACTTATACCACGCTCTCTAATTAAAATATCAATAGCTTTACCTTTTTCATCAACAACAATTTTTGGTTCATCTACATCAAAATCAATTGATCCACGTTTATTACGTTTGTTTTGTAATATATATGATAACTCTTCCATTATCTTTAGAGAATCAATACACACATCATAATCTGGATGATTAATTAAACCATTTTCTAATACATCATTTGATTTTTCATAACTTAATCTTTTTGTTATTTGAATAACTGTTTCTTTTAAGATACTATCAACAACAGTACCTGTTTTATCAACTTCCATAAGTAATGCTAATACTAACTTATCTTCATTAGGATTAAGTGAACATAAATCATTAGATAGTTTCACTGGAAGCATTGGAATAACTCTATCTACTAAGTAAATACTTGTTCCCCTGTTATATGCTTCTTTGTCAATTAATGATCCTTCTTCAACATAGCTGCTTACAGAAGCTATATATACTCCAAGTTTGTAATTACCATTATCTAATTTCTTAATACTAACAGCATCATCTAAGTCTTTAGCATCTTCACCATCGATTGTAAAGATTAAATCATCAATAAATCCATATTTTTCTCTATCCGCTTTATTTTGTAAACTATTAGCTTCTTGAATTACACTATTATCAAAAATATATGGGATATTATTCTTCACAACAATTGATGTAATATCAATACCTAATGTATTAGAATTACCTAATACATCTATTACATTAACTTTTAGATTATATCCATAATCTACAATCTTAGTACGTACTATATCACCAACTTTAGCACTTCCCATTTTAGAGACATAAACTCTTTTTGTTAAGCTTTTTTCATTAGCTTCTAAAATAGTACGACCATTTTCATATTTTATTTCTCCAACTAAATATTCATAATATCTTTTTACTACTTTGATTACTCTGGCTTCATATTCTACATAATTACCCATCTTAATTTTTTCGATAGTATAAAGAACAGTATCTTTGTCCATTGCATCTTCAAAGTAATAAGAATCTACATAGAAGTCATCATAATATGGATTACTTATAAATCCATAATGACCATTCTTAATAGAGATTCTACCTATGTATTTGTTTGCTGAATAGTTGTTTAGGAATTTATTTTTCTTATTAACAAACAATTTATATTCACTAATTAACTTATCTAATACACTAATAAGCTCATCTTCATTATATTCAGAAAACTTTTC
>CAZHQU010000015.1:0-10476 GCA_964534245.1 uncultured Coprobacillus sp. | reverse complement strand
TATTTAATTGAAGAAATAAAATCTGTTATTTTATTATATAAATCCATATTATCTCCTTTCTAAATTGTATTAATTATATCTAAATTCTATTTATAATATCTATATTTTATTTATATCTTTATTTGTAATATGTTGCTTGAAAAAAGGGCCTACATAAGGCCCATAATTTCTATTTCAAACTTTTAAAATTATATTTCAGTTATAACTAAATACTGAAACGTACTACAAAGAATGAAGCAACGATTGCAAGAACAAAGAATAAAATTGAAAGAACCATAGTTGTACGTTTAATTACAACTTCGATTCCACGTTCTTTTTTACTAGAAAATAATTCAGATTTTTCACCAGTAAAAGCTTTTCCTGCATCTTCATTAGATTTTTGAAGTACAACAATACCAATTAATAAAACTGATACTATTAATAATAAAATATCTATAGCGTTCATAAGCCCTCCAAATTGTATATCACAAAATTATATTAATATTATATCACATATTTTAGTGAAAATCAAGAATTATTTTAGTAATGCTATTTTCACTACATCATCAATTGTTTCACATGTAACAATCTCTAATTCATTCTTCACGCTTTCAGGTATTTCTTCAATATCTTTAACGTTTTCAGCTGGAATTAGAATTGTTTTTAAACCACTTCTATGCGCCGCAATTCCTTTTTCGCGAAGTCCTCCAATTGGAAGTACTCTACCGCGAAGAGTGATTTCACCAGTCATACCTACTTTGTTATTAACTTCTTTGTGAGCAAAAGCAGAGATAACAGCTGTTGCCATTGTTACACCAGCACTTGGCCCATCTTTTGGAACAGCACCTTCAGGCACATGAATATGAATATCATTTTCACCAAATAAGTTTGAATCAATACCATATTTATTTGCATTAGCTTTAACATAACTTACTGCTGCTTGAGCAGATTCTTTCATTACATCTCCAAGCTTACCTGTTAATACAATTCTTCCAGAACCTTTATAATATGTTACTTCTACTGGTAAAGTATCTCCACCATATTGTGTATATGCTAAACCAGTTACAACACCAACTTGAGGTTTAGAGTCTATCTTATTATATACAAATTTAGGTTTTCCAAGCCATTCTTCAATATTATTTTCATTGATAATGATTTTATTTGATTTATCTAATAATATTGTTTTAATAGCTTTTCTAACTAATGTTCCAACTAATCTTTCTAACTCACGAACACCAGCTTCTTTTGTATATTCTCTAATAATTCTCCATAAGCCTTCATCAGTAAGTTCAAAATCACATTTGCTTAATCCATGATTATATAATTGTTTATCAATTAAATGTCTCTTAGCAATTTCAAACTTTTCAAATTCAGTATAACTACTTAATTGAACAATCTCCATACGGTCTCTTAAAGCATGAGGAATATTTTCAAGGTAGTTTGCTGTAGCGATGAAGAATACATTTGATAAGTCATATGGTTCTTCTAAATAATGATCGCTAAAGAATTTATTTTGTTCAGCATCTAAGACTTCAAGTAAAGCACTAGATGGGTCTCCTCTAAAGTCACTACTTAATTTATCAACTTCATCAAGCAAGAATACTGGATTATTTACACCAGCTTTCTTCATACCTTGTAAAATTCGACCTGGTAAAGCTCCTAAGTATGTTCTACGATGACCTCTAATTTCTGATTCATCTTTAACACCACCTAGAGAGTGTTTAACAAATTTCTTATTTAGAGCCACCGCAATACTTTTAGCTAAGCTAGTCTTACCAACTCCTGGAGGACCTACTAAGCAAAGGATTGCTTGAGGAACTTTATTAGTCATAATCTTTACAGCAAGATATTCTAAGATTCTATCTTTTACAGTATCTAAACCATAATGATCACTATCTAATTGATCCTTAGCAACTTTAATATCTTTATTATCTACACCTTCTTTACCCCAAGGAAGACTGATCATAAAATCTAAGTAGTTTTTAGATATTGCACTTTCACCACTACTAGCATTTAAATAAGCATATCTATTTAATTCATTTAATGCTTTTGTTTCAATATCTTTAGGCATTTTAGCTTTAAGAATCTTTTCACGCATTTCTTCAACATCAGATTCTTTTTTAGCTTTATCCCCAAGTTCATTTTGAATAGCACGCATTTTTTCTCTTAAGTAATATTCTTTTTGACTATCACTAATAGATTTACGAACATCTTCTTCAATCTTAACATCAAGTTCAGCAAACACTTTTTCTCGTTTAACATCTTCAACAATAAAACGTAATCTTTGTGTTATACTTGGAGTATCTAAATACTTCATCTTAGCCATTAAATCAATATGCATATTGAAAGCTAAAATATCAGTAAGTTTGTCAGGAGTAACTCCTTTTGATATTAAAGCTAAAGCTTCACGATTATTACCAAATATCTTAGTACCATTCTTTTCAATTTCACTAACAAGCATTTTCACATAATTTAGTTCTTCACTAGTACTTTCACTTGTTTTAGGAAGTGACATAACAGTAGTTAAGACATATGGATCTACACTATTAATTTCTAACAATCTACATCTAACAATTCCTAATACTTTTGCAATAAAAGGATTTCCTTCAATTGTATTAATAACCTTCGCAACAATGCCAATTGGATGAATATTCTTTAAAGTCATATCATCATCAATTGGGTTTTTATGAATTAATATTGCAATATATCTGTCTGATTCTAATGATGCTTTTATAGCCTCTTCAAATCTTGGATTTGTTGTTTCAATCTTTATCTCATTGTTTGGAAGAGGTATCATGTTTTTAAGAACTATTGCGGGGATGGCCGCTGTATCAATTGTATCATTTGAAAACATGTTTACACTCCTTTCTAAATTTCATATCTCTATCTTAATTTCATATCTCTATCTAAATATTATATCTTTATCTAAATTTTTTATCTTTATCTTAATTTTTTATCTTTATCTTAATTTTATATTTTATTTAGATTATTTAAAAATCTAAACCTTTAATAATATTATTATCTTTATAGAATGTTAATATAAGTAAATATACAAAATAATCAAATATTTCGAATCCTTTCATTAAGTCAGTTCTTACATAGAAATATAATGGATTATTCATAATTCCATAACTCATAAAGCTTTGATCACTTATTATATTACTATCAGTATCACTTATTTTCATTTCTATAGCTCTTTGTATGAAATCTAATAATATTTTTAATGTAATTTCTCTATCACTTAATAGTGTCTCTTGATTACTATATACACTCTTGTAGAACTCAAATACTTTAGGTGTAAACTTTATTTCGTCTTTTTCATATAGGAAATTTGACAAATAGTTTAAATATTCATCAATTCTATTCTTAATAGTTTCGGCTTCAATATAGTCTTCTTTTAATTTGCTCATTTTTCTATAGCCGATTTTTTTTAGTTTAGACATGTCACATGAATCATCTGTGTATAGCACCTTGTCTAGTATTTTAGTTATACATATCTCTACATTTTGATTATCTATTTCTGTAAAAATTCTATCTTCTAATCTTGCATTTATAAGCTCGTTACATAACGAATTATTATCTTTCATGTTTATAGTCAAATCTTTAATAGTTTCAGTTTCATTAGAATCATTAAGTTTTGTTATGTTATAATAAACTGTAGATGTTTCAGTAACTACATTTGATTCAACTACATCATAAAGACCTAATTTAATTAAACAATCATCATAATTATTAGCAATAGTTTTCTCTTTCTTTGCTATTTGTTGAGTTACATAGCTAGGTATTTCACGTGGTATAGAAAACTCTAATAATTCAGGTAGTTTAGTGAAGAAAACAATACCAGTAATCGGCATTGCTCTTCTATATCTATTATAATAAACAAATTTCTTTGTTTTTAATGGTATGATTTCCCTATCGATGATAGCATTTATAATAAGGTTTTCTTCAAGGAAATGATAAAATGATTCCTTTTGAAATTCTGTTTGTAAAGATTGGAAACCTAAACTATCAAAAGCATTTTTTATATCCTCTTGGTGTAAACAGAATCGAACTTTATATAATTGTTCATCAAAACTATCAATACTAATATCCATATTAAGCTAAATCTTCCTTAATAATGATTGGATCACCATTTCCTAAAACCACGTCTTTAGTGATGATACATTTTGTTACATCTTTTTCATTTGGAATATCATACATAATTTCTAACATTATGTTTTCAATAATTGCTCTTAACCCACGAGCACCAGTTTTTTGCTCATGCGCTTTTTTCGCAACTTCTTCAATAGCTTCATCATTGAATTCTAATTCAATGCCATCCATTGAGAACAATTTCTTATATTGTTTAATAATTGCATTTTTAGGTTCAGATAAAATTTTCTTTAAATCATTTGTTTCTAAAACAGCAAGAGGAGCAACTACAGGTAATCTTCCTACAAGTTCAGGAATAATACCAAACTTCTTTATGTCCTCATGAGAAATTAATGGATATATTTCTTTCTCAGTCTTAACATTATTTTCTGTTAAAGAGTTAAATCCAATTGATTTTTTTCCAAGTCTTTTACTTACTACCTCAGTAATACCTTCAAATGAACCACCGCATATAAATAATACATTAGTTGTATCAAATGGTATAAACTCTTGGTGTGGATGTTTTCTACCTCCACCAGGTGGCACATTTGCAACTGTTCCTTCAATGATTTTAAGTAAAGATTGTTGAACACCCTCACCAGATACATCTCTTGTAATTGATGGATTATCTGATTTTCTTCCAAGCTTATCTAATTCATCAATATAGATAATTCCTTTTTGAGCAACTTCAACATCAAAATCAGCTGCTTGCAATAATCTTAATAAAACATTCTCTACATCTTCACCAACGTATCCTGCTTGAGTTAAAGTTGTAGCATCAGCAATTGCAAATGGAACATTTAAAATTTTAGCAAGGGTCTTAGCTAGTAATGTTTTACCAGAACCAGTTGGTCCTACTAATAAAATATTACTTTTTTCAATATCAATTGTTTTATCTTTTGATAAATTATTTTTGATTTTCTTATAATGATTATACACAGCAACACTTAGCACTTTTTTCGCATAATCTTGACCAATTACATATTCGCATAGTTTGTCATTAATCATATGCGGCGTTAAATCAAATTCTATTGTATCTAAATCAAATTTATCAAAATAGTCTTCACTATCAGAATCTCCATAAAAGTTAGAGTATAAAAACTCAAGGCAATCTTGACATATTAAGGCACCGTCAATTCCTTCTAACATATTACTCATTTCATCATAACTAGTACCACAAAAGCTACAAGCTTTTTTCTTTGTCTCTGCCATTTTCTTCACCTCTCTTTTATTATGCTATTTTTTTATAATCTTATTAAATATATTTAAGTACTTATTATCAAAATATATTTATTATTTAACGTTTGCTAATACTAAATCATGAGCTTTAAGCATCATAAAGTAATCTTTAACAGCTTCTTTTGGATATTTAGCTTTGATTTCTTTAACGTCGCTATTCTTAGCCATTTGTGCATAATATTTTTCATAATCTTCTTTAGCAAGTTTAATCTTTTCTTGTTTCATTACAGAATAAATTACTACTTCATAATGAATGTTAGTCTTAACACCTGGAGTAACTAATTCTTTGTATTGTTCAACACTTTCAATTCCTTGATATTTTAAGAATAAATCAAGAGGAATTTGATAGTTCTTAGCAGTGTTTTCTAATTGCTTAACTTTCTTTTCAACTTCTCTTTCAACTAATTCATCAGGAATAACAACAGGGTTGTTTTCTAATAATTTATTAAATACTACATCTTCAAATGCATTTTGTGCAGCTTCTTTCTTTTCAGTTAATAAGTTTTCTTTTAAGAATGCTTTCCATTCTTCAACTGTGTTAACATCATCTAATTTTAATTCAACAACATATTCATCATTTAATTCAGGAAGAACTAATTTCTTAACTTCATGAACTAATACTTTGAATTCAGCATCTTTACCAGCTAATTCTTTAGCTTGATAAGCTTCTGGGAATGTTACTTTAACAACTTTTTCTTCTCCAGCTTTCATTCCAACCATTTGATCTTCAAATCCAGGAATGAATTGACCTGAACCGATTTCTAATGAATAGTTTTCAGCTTTTCCACCTTCGAATTCAACGCCATCAACGCTTCCAACAAAGTCGAATACTGCAGTGTTTCCTAATTCGATAGGTTGTTCAACTACTTCTAAATCAGCTTTATGTTTTAAGTTTCTATTAACTTCATTTTCTAAATCTTCATCAGTAACAACAGCTTCTTCTTTCTTAGCTTCGATACCAAAGTAATCTTTTGCTTCAACTTCAGGAAATACAGCAACAACTGCTTTATAACCCCATTCATCATTTTTAACTTTTTCTAATAAAGAGATTTCAGGTTGACCAACTACATTGATTTTCTTTTCCATAACTGCATCATAATATGATTTGTTAATTAATTCATCAATTGTTTTTCCATGAATAGCTTGGTCACCAAATTTTTTCATATACATAGAACGTGGATATTTACCTTTTCTAAATCCAGGAACTTCGATTTTTTCTAATTCTTTAGCAAATTGATTTTCATATTCAGCATCATATTCTTCTTTTGTAAAAACGATGCTTAATTCAACTTTTGATAATTCTTGTAATTTTTTAACTTTAATTTTCATAATATCTCCTCAATTATTTAAATAATATATAACCTATTTCTGTAAGTCTCTTTATGACTTCCTTACTATAACCAATTTCAAACAGTAAACTTATTAATTCATAATAAGATACTCCAGCTGAGTACTCAAAACTTTCATCTAAGTTGCACTCAAGTTTATTTATAAATGTTACAACTATTAGTAACATCTGAATATCTACATTTTCTTTTAAGAAATTATAATAATTTGACCCATCTTCATCTAAATACCATTTTAGATTCTCTTTAAGTAGTTTAGATCTTCTTATATAACTTATTGCTAAGTATACATCTTTTAAACCAACACATGCAAGTAATGTATACATACATAGTGGATATGATTCTATTTTCACCTTTAGAAGATCATTATACATTTGTATGAGTATATCAAACTTCTCAAGATTGAAGTAAGATTCAAATATATACTCATAGACTTTGACTTTATCTTCTATGTCATTAGATTCATCTTGGTTTGTTACAGAATCATCATTTATTGAATTAACTATTGTATCAATATTATCATGGATATATTGATAATTTTTGTTTTTAAACTCATTAATTACTTTTTGATCCATTTTGCTGCTCTTTGAATTCTAGATTTTTATTCTAGATTTAATTTTAGTTTCTAGAGTTTATTTTTAACTCTTAAACTATTAATTTGCGCTATTTAAAATGCACTAAAACATATTATACCACATTTTTAATATTTTTTAAAGTACTTTATAAATTTAATTATTAGCAACTTTTCAAAATATTTTTTAATTTTTTAAAATTATTATTCATACTTATTAAGCATATAAACTAACGCTCTATAAAATGCATCTCCAAATTGATTGTATCCACTTATATTTGGATGAATTCCATTTGTACCAATTCTTTCAGTGATTTCTGGATTTCTACTGTTAACTGGCATTTCCTTTACCCAGTAATTATATTCAGCATCAAATTGAGCCTTAGTATCAAAGTATGTTAAGTAGTCTTTATATTTATTCTCCTTACATTTATTTTCTAGAAACTCATTGTAATTAAAAGCTGTGATAGTTTCACCATACCAGTCATGATAATATCCACTTGCTCCATAGCATGCTGTGATGCCTCCATTTGGACATGGTAACTGAATTCCCATTAACCCAATCTTTGCATTAGGATAATCTTTATGAATTTGATCTATAATCTTACTTGAGTACTTTTCATGAACTGAAAAATCTTTGTTATATGGTATATATTGTCCATTCCAAGTTAACAAAATAAATACATAATCAATATTACCAAAATTATTTGATTCAGTATAGTATTTAAAATCAACATCATTTGTCTTTTTGTTCCAGAAAGGATTTCCATCACTATATTCATATGAATCAATTTCAATATCTTCTGTGTGTTCACCATGTTCAACATAAACTAACTTTTCTGATAATACTGGGTTTACTGCACTATTACCTAATCCACGTTTGAATTTAAGTCTATTTTCTTCAATAGTTTCTAATACCCATTTCCTACCATCACATTCCCATACACTATGTTGATCAGCTTCTGTCTTATTATGTTTACATGTTACCCAAACACTTGAACTTGGACTTTTGTCATTATCATTACAAAATGTCAGCCATTGCCATCCGCCATACCCTTCATATCCAACTATTGATTCATTATCTAATACTTTTTTAGATTTTCCAATAAAGTTAAGTAGCCCTGGAAACTCTTTATTATACTTTTCAAAACCAATCGATGGCCATACACCATTGACTGTTAGGCTATCACCAAAGCATAATACATTAACTTTTCTTTTTATTTCTTTTGCTTTTTCAACAATTAGGGTTGTTTCTTTCTCACAAACTACATTTCCCTCATCATCATAAAGAGCTATTTTTAAAGGATAATTTCCTTCTTCTCCATCCTTTGGAGTGTATGTAAAATACCTATTATAAGTATATCCTTTTTCACAACTTGCCTTAACATAATATCTATATGGGTTATGCATTTTGATAACTCCACGATAGAATAATTCAAATCTATCACCAACAACTAAATAATATTTTTCGCTTAATCCTATCATAAAAAACCTCTAAATTATATTTATTCGATTACTTTCCAATAACCAGAATTTTTATTACCAATTCTAATAATTTTATGTGCTTGTTTTAATTTGTCTAAAGATCTTTGAACAGTTCTAACCGTTTTTCCAATTTTTCTTGATATTTCTTCTCTCGTTTGGTCTGGTTTAATTTTAATTCATTCAATACAAAAACATCAATTTTCGAAAGTTTTATAGTGTCATCTAAAGTCACTTTTAATGTCACTTTAACTTTTATACCAATTATTAAATAAATCTCAACATATTGAATACATTAGAAAATATTGTTTCGTTTTTTATTCACATATCTTTCGTTTAAGTTTTGCTAGTCCTCCAACAGAAGTTTCACGATAATCACTACTTAAACTTTTACCAGTTTCATTCATTACATTAATTGCATCATCAAGAGTTACTTGATGTTTTGCATTTGTTAATAATGAGTAGTTTGCGGCGGTATAAGCAAACTCTGCTGCCATTGCATTACGTTCTATACAAGGTATTTGAACTAGCCCATCAACAGGGTCACAAGTCATTCCTAAATGGTGTTCTAATGCTATTTCACTAGCATATTCAATATGTTCGCTCGTACCACCTTTAAGGTAACATATCATCCCTGCAGCTCCACTACATGCCACTCCGACTTCTCCTTGACAACCAACTTCTGCGCCAGAAATTGATGCATTCGTTCTAACTACATTACATATCATTCCAGCAATAGCTAGTCCTTCAACTAACTTTTCTTTAGGAACATTATTATGATAGTATTCACTCATAACAATGCCTGGGACAATTCCTGCGCTCCCACAAGTAGGGGCAGTAACAATAAGACCACCACTTGCATTTTCTTCGCACACAGCTAAAGTATTAGCAAATAGTAATGTTTGAAAATCATTTGTTTCTTTGTATATTTTATAGAATTTATTAGCTTTTCTTTCTAAGTTTAAAGATCCCGGCAAATTAGCAGTTTTCATTAAACCAGTATCAACTGAATTTTTCATTACATCAAACACTTTATTTAAATAATCAAATATATCATTATCAAAAGTTTTAATATAATCAATTAAAGTCATTTTATTATCTTTAACATATTTAATAATATCTTCCATTTTTTGATGAGGATATACTTTCTTTTTAGATAAAGATCTATCATCATTAAGGTTCTTTAAATTGCCACCACCAACAGAAAACACTAACCATTCATCAACCTTTCTTTCTCCTGAATAAGCAAATAGTTTCATACCATTAGGATGATAATCATAATTTACATCAGGGCAGAACTTAATCTCTGTACGATATTCACCTAAAACATCTAAAATAGCTTTATCAGTAAGATGACCTTTACCAGTCAAAGCTAAAGAACCATACAACTCCACAACAAATCTCTCAGCATTAATGTTTCTTTTCAAAAACTCTTCACATGCATAATATGGTCCCATTGTATGTGAGCTAGATGGTCCATGACCTATTTTAAATAATGTTCTTAAACTTTCCATAATAAATCCTCATTTTCATTATAAATTATTTAATAAATATCTATTCATTATATTTTACCATTAAATAACAAAAAAATAAAGATAACATTTAATAATAAATGTCATCTTAGTTTAGTCACACAAATAATCAATATAACTTAAATAACCATTTTTATTATATTTGATTAACTTTACATCAATATTTTCTTTAATCATTTCATTATATAAATTATTA
>CAZHQU010000014.1:0-16174 GCA_964534245.1 uncultured Coprobacillus sp. | reverse complement strand
AAAAGAGGATATGCGTACTACACGTACAAAAAAAGCATTAAAAAAGGCTATCACTAAATTAATGGTTGATAACTCAATCGAAACTATTTCTGTAACAGACATTTGTAAAATTGCGGATATTAATCGTGTCACATTTTATACACATTACCAAGATAAATATGAATTACTACATGAACTATTACAAGATATAGCTGATTTAGTTGACCGTGAAAATCAAATTTATTATCTTTCACATAAAACAGGCGATATAATACATGATTACACAACAACTATTTCACACTCTATATATAAAATCTGTTTCGAAAATAAATTATTTATTAAATCATTAAGTAAACAAGAAAATACTATCTTTATAACAATGATTGAAGATATTATTGTTAAAGAAGGTTTAAGAACTTTAAATGAGGTTAAAAATCGATTACAATTAAACTTCCCTCCTAAATTTATCATTCAATTTTTATTAGGTGGATTTAGTAAAGTTGTATTTGAATACGCACTAACAGAAAAAGATTTAACCGAAAAAGAATTCTTTACTTATTTCGATCAATTATTTTATTCCCTACTTAAATCAGAAATATTTTTCAAAATAAAATAAAACGCTCAGTTGAGCGTTTTTTTCTTATATAATACTTCTTTTAAAATAACCTTTAGTTTGCTTTATCAAACTGAACTTAAAATTGCTATCACCTATTGCTTTATAAGCGTTTGATATAATTTCGGCTACTTCATCAAATGATTCAGTAGTAAATTCAAATCTAAATCGATTCACATAAGGAGTAAGTTTATTTAATTCTTCTATCAAATTTACAGGTAAATCATTATATACCTCAACAAAACAATCATTTTTAAATTTAAGTAAAAATTTACCAAGTTTGTCAACTAAATGATATTGATTAATCTTACATTTCCCACATAAATTTAATTGTTTTAACGGACAATATTTCATACTCATTAGCTTTTGTTTTCCATAAATAATCATATCAATAGGAGCTTTCATACCATATGTTTGATAAAAATCAGTAGAAAGTTCTTTTAATTCATTATAAGAAATTTCATATGATAAGGTAACATTTGCGGCTCCTAGGTTAAGTAAATGTAAGATACTATCCTTGTTCATTACATTAAAAGAATAATCTGTAGTAGTTATTTTATTTGTATAATGATATAAACCACCATAACTAGCAACTAACACTTCAGCTTCCTTTATATCTTTATACTTACTATTTACATAAGGAGAAATATTTTCATGGAAAATTGTAGCTATTCCCATTTTTTTACACGCATTATATTGTTCTAATGTAGATACATGAGCAATAAAAGAACATGACACTTCATTATATCTTTTCTTAAGATATAATTTTTTTCTACTAGTAATACTTCTATTAATTTTTAAATGATTATAGATAGTATCAATAATTTTTCTTCTAATTTCATTTATTTCTGATAGACTCATAAATAATCCATCATCTAAATCATATGAAATAGTCTCAATATAAAATGGAGTATCGTTAAGTTTATTTAATTGTTTATAAATTGTATTTTCTGTAAGTGGATTATTAATTGATTCTTTTAAACAATTACTAGATTCAATAATGAAATATTCATCCTTATAATTTACTGTAACGATTAATTTTTCATCTAGAGTTCCACTAACAAATAAATTCAAACCAATAATATTTGAATTAATCTTTAAATTTGAAAGACTATTATCGTTCATCTTATAAACTAAGGAATTAGATTTAACAGTAAAATCACATTCAATATATATTTCACCTATTGCTTCTTCAACTAATTTATTAGAAGAACTATATATATTAGTAACCGTTATATAATTACTTTCTTCATTATAAACAATTCTTAATCTTTCACCTTTGTGAATTATTGTATCAGTTTTAATTAAGATCTTATTATTTAATTGTTTTATTACCTTACCAACTAACTTACCTTGACTAGAAGCATCAGTAATTGTAGCGATATTTTTCCTATCTTCATTAAAAATAAAGCCTTTAGTAAACTTACGATGAAAAATTTGTTCTACTTCTTCTTTATTAGGTTCCTTATTATCTAGTAAAGCACGATAAAATCTTGTAATTACATCAACATAACTAATATTTTTCATTCTACCTTCAATTTTAAGAGAGTCAATATTAGCCTCAACTAATCTATTAACATTATCGCCAGTAAATAAGTCTTTCATTGATAAATAAAAGGCAGGTTTACTAATCTGCTTATTATTTTCATAAATCGTATATTCTCTGCGACAATTTTGACTACATCTTCCGCGATTTCCACTTCTTAAGGAAAGTAGGGATGAAAATAAACATCCTCCAGAATAACTTACACATAAAGCACCATGAATAAATGTTTCTAGTTCAATATTAATATTATTCTTTATATTAATTATTTCATCAATACTATCTTCTCTAGCTAAAACAACCCTATCTGCTCCTAATTTTTCAAAGAATAAAGCATCATTTAAATCTTTCACACCAGCTTGGGTTGATATATGACAACCCATTCCAGCTAAATTATTAATAATATACATAAATACACTAATATCAGCACAAATTACCGCATCTACGCCCATTAGATATATTTTATCTAAAAAGCTATATACTGCGTCTAATTCACTATTTTTAATATTAGTATTTACAGTTACATAAACTTTTTTTTCTAAGGCGTGAGCAATATTTAATATTTCACTAAGTTCATCTATGGTAAAGTTTTTAGCGTACGCACGCGCACCAAAAGCATCAAGCGCTAAATATATTGCATCAGCGCCAGCATAAAGAGCCGCCTTTCCTACTTCAAACGACCCAGCAGGAGCTAATAACTCTGTCTTATCCATAACTTGCATCCTTTCATAAAATTATTTAAACTCTAAATACTCTTCCTCAACATAATTAAGTGTTTCTATTTTACTCGCTTTTAACATAATTACATTAGCTTTTGCAATTTCGGAATAATGTTTAATTGGCGTACAAGTAACTTTAACTAATGAATTATTAAGTACAAACTCACTAGTTAAACATTCAAATCCGTAAAATTGAATATCATCAGCACAACAAGTCATAATTTGTCTTCCAACTACAATTGTATTATTATTAACTTCTCTAACATAAGCGTTAAATGTTATTGTTTTGTCTTTATATTTATCAAAACATTCTGTAATATCTAAATACCATATTGGAAAATCCTCATCATTAACTGTAATATCATCTAAAGAAATATCATATGGTAAATCTTCATTTAAAATCGTTGTTAGTTTACCATCTCCGTTTTCAAATGCAACTTCCGTTCTTTGATTAAATGCTCGAATATTTCTTCGATATTTAGCTAAATTCCCATTATCTACACAACGATTAAAAACTACTAAAGTAGAATACTCAACCATTTTATTAACAAGTGGTTTCATATTATTAAAATAAAGTTCAAATTTAGTTGCATCAAATAAAGTTATTTCTTGATAAACAACAAAACTTCTTGGAAATTTAAAAGCATCAAAATCAACAAAAGCATTTAATTCAATTACAATTTGTTTTGGATTATATTTTTTAAACAAATTATAAAAATACATTTCATCTTTATATTCATCATCTAATATAATTTCAACATTAACTTCATTTTCTTTAATCCACTTACTATCATATTCTACCTCACCATCTTCAGTAGCAACAATAAGCGTATTAAATCCACGATAAGCTTCTTCACTTTCAATTATTTCTTTAATTAATGTTGTCTTACCACTATCTAAAAAACCATTAAATAAAAATACAGGAATCTCTCTATCCATTTAAAAATCACCTATCTTAAAATAATTGTTTAATTAATGCTTCTTGCAAGCCAACACCAATTACGCATACTACACCAATAGCGATTGCTAAAGTATCTTCAACTAATAATTCTTCAGGAGTAATATTAAATTTTTTCCATCCATCAGTCGTTTTAACAATACCTTTAGCACGAATAATATATCCATGATTGTTTGAATAAGCTAATTCGTTTAATAATGTCACTAAACTTTCATAGCAATATACCTTTGGTGTTTCTAAACTTACAGAATTAAATACATCCTCTGCATGATGGTGTTCGTGACAACCACATCCTTCATGATGATGGTGATGATGCTCGTGCTCATGGCAATCACATTCTTCATGATGGTGTTCATGGTCATGATGATGTTCATGGCAATCACATTCTTCATGATGATGTTCATGGTCATGATGATGTCCACATTTACAAACATGATGATCTTCTTCAGCTAACAATTCTTCTAAAAGCGAAATATTTTCTTTTTCATATACATTTAATAACTCACTATCACTTAATTCATTAATAGGAGTAACTACAACCTTACAATTAGGATTAATTCCTCTAATAACTTCTAATGCAGTATTAATTTTTTCTTCACTTGCAATATCACATCTTGATAAAATTACAGTTTTCGCATTAGCAATTTGATCAGCAAAAAATTCCTTAAAATTTTTAGAATAAACTTTTGCTTTAGTTGCGTCAACAATACAAACATAAGTATTTAAATTTTCAGAAAGTCCACTATCTTCAATCGCTTTTATTACATCAGATAATTTCCCTACACCACTTGGCTCAACAATAATACGTGTTGGATTATATTTTTCAATAACTTCATTTAATGATTTAGCAAAATCACCAACTAAACTACAACAAATACAGCCTTGTGATAATTCTGCAATATCAATTTTACTCTCACTTAAAAACATACTATCGACACTGATTTCACCAAACTCATTTTCAATTAGTACAATTTTTTCATTTTTTAATTCTGTTTCTAATAATCTTTTAATAAATGTTGTTTTTCCAGCTCCTAAGAAGCCAGATACTATATCAATTTTTAACATATAATAATCACTCTCCAAGTCTACTTATAATTTTACTCTTTTTTTATTAAATTAACAATAAAAATGAAACCATAAAGGTTTCATCTACATTTTAAATTATTTCCATATGAAGGTTTTTCATAATTTCAAAGGTTTTTTCTTCCATCATATCATCGTTTGAAGCTACTAAATCTTTATAAATAACAATTTGTGCATTTGGAAGTGCACTTTTTGCGATAATAGCGTTACTAATAACACAAATATTTGTTACTACTCCACATAATGCAACCATACTGTACTCATTTTCTTTTAAATAATCAAATAATTTACTAGAACCAAAGGTTTCTTTTTCAAAAACTTTATGAATCAAAGAAACTTCTTTTACATTACCATAAAGTTCATGACCAATACTACCTTTTATACAATGAGGAATAGGTAAATTAATACCTTCAACAGTTTCACTGTAATTGTCATAATGAGTATCTAATGTAAAAATAACATCATCACCATTATTTTCAAATTCAATAATCTTATCAACAATTCCTTCTTCTATGCTTAAAGCTTTAGGAAAACCTAATGCTCCAACAACAAAATCTACTTGATAATCTACAACAATCAATAATTTCTTCATATATATACACCACCAAAATTATTATAGCACTATCATTTATTTTTAGCACTATTTTTATTTATCCAATTATAAACTACTTCCTTATCTTTAAAAGGATATTTAATTCCGTTAATAATTTGTTCTTGTTCACTACCTTTTCCTAATATTGCAATCACTTCATCCTTACTGCTTTCATCCAATGCCTTATAAATAGCCTCTTTTCGATCTAAAATCACTTCATATTTTCCATAAGTTAAATTAGAAACCATTTGTTTAATTATTTCTTTTGGTTCTTCATCACGTGGATTATCAGTAGTAAAAATTACTTTATTTGCATATTTAACAGAAATATTAGCAATTATACTCCTTTTACTAATATCACGATTCCCTCCACACCCAATTACTACTGTTATCTTATGATTAGTAAATTCTTTTAAAGATGATAAAACATTAACAACACTACTTGGTGTATGAGCGAAATCAATAATTATTGTTCTGTCCTTATATAATATCTTATTCATTCTACCACTAACAGAAACATACAATCTTAAAAATTCAACAAATGAATTAATATCCATTTTCAAAAAATCAATAGTCGCAAACAAAGCTAATAGATTATAGATATTAAATCCACCAACCAGTGAACTTTTAACTTTATATAAATTATTTCTAATAATAATTTCAAAATGAGTATCATATAAACTTTTAACCATATTAAGAGCTTGATATTGTGATTCTTTATTTATTCCATAAGAAATAATATTTGTTTTTACTAAACTCGATAAAAATTGATAATTTTCATCGTCACTATTGATAATGACAGCTTTTTTAGGATTATTTTCAACACTCCATAATAAATGCGCTTTACTAAATTTATAATCAGTAATGTTTTTATGATAATCTAAATGATCATGAGTAAGATTAGTCAAAATGACAAGATCAAAATCAAAAAACAATACGCGTGCTTCTCTTATTCCAATACTTGAAACTTCCATTATTAAATAATTTGCATCTTTTTTTACAGCCGCTTTTAAAATTTCATATGTTTTAATAATATTTATTGTTGTATTTGAAGTATGATAATGTTCATCTTTAAAATAAACTCCATTTGTCCCAATTAAAATAGGTTCATAACCACTATAAGACAAATAATCAAATAATAGTGTTGAAATGGTTGTCTTACCATTTGTACCAGTTACACCTATTACTTTTATTTTTTTAGTAATATCTTTATAAAATATTTTACATAAAAGAGCTAAAACGCGTTTTACATTTATAACTTTTATATAATTTATTTGGTGATATTCTTTACTAATTTCACCTTCGTATATAATGGTTTTAGCACCGCGCTCTATTGCATTTAAAACAAAATCTTTCCCGTCAGTTTGTCCACCTTTAATCGCAAAAAAAACATCATTATTATTAACGCTTCGCGAGTCATCTTTTAAACTATTCACATAATGATTATTTAATATAAAATCATATTTTATACATGCTTTTTCTAATAATTCTTTTATTAACATATGCCTCACCAAAAGAGTATATGCTAAAAAAAGTAATTTATGACAAAGAAAAAAAACTATTAGAAAAATTAATCTCTAATAGTTAAATTCTTTATCCAACAATTACTTTATTAGCAAACGTAAAATTATATGTATGAAGTTTTCCATTTCGTTCAACTGTAATAGAAGCCTCTGTTCCAACTGTAGCATTTAAGCACGCATCTAAAATCACAAAGTCTCTAGTTGCTTCATATGTTTTACCTCCAAATGAAATTGTTTTAATAATATCATTAGGTAAAACCTTGCCATATAAAACACTTGTAGGAGTTACATCAACCACAATAATATCTTCATAAAGTCTTGTAGTAGATGTTTCTTTATCAAATGCGGCATAACTATTATTAATCGTAATTGTTATACCAATTAAACATTTTTCAACAATACTAGGAGTTGAACCATTATAATTTCTAATCAAATTATCTGCTACATTACAAGCTATATTTGCAGGAATTGCATAACCGATATTAACAACAGTCGAACTCATAATTTTAGCATTTACAATACCAATTAATTTACCATCGTCATTAAACAAGCCACCACCAGAGTTTCCTGAGTTGACTGGCGTATCAATTCGAATAACACGCATTGCTACTTCACCATTACTATCAAGGGTCACATTTTCTGTAGAAATTGGGCTCATATAAATTGTTTCCGAATCAACGCTTACGATACCTTCAGTAACAGCAATACCATCACCTTGAGGATTACCGATTGCAATAGCTGTTGTTCCAGCTACTAACATATTTGAATCAAATACTTCAACAGCTTCCATTTCAATATCTTTTAATTTATCATCTTCAATATATAAAACTGCAATATCGTATGTAGCACTTCCACCAATAAATTTTGCCGCAAATCCATTTAATAAATATTGATTACCAATGAAATTGACATAAATATATTTATGAGCTTCTTTAGTATCATCTGAATCATATACAACATGATAGTTCGTAATAATATAAGCACCAGTATCACCAACTAATTTATATACTACACCAGCACCACTTTTACCAGATGCATTTGTATTAGGATTACCTTCACTATCATAAAGTATGTCATTAGTAGCAACAATTTTTACAGCTGAAAGCATAGCTTTTGAAATCACTTGTTGGTTAGATGTATTTAAATCAACTTTTAAATAATTTTGAACAAATTCTAAAAATGAACAATCTATTTCTTTAAGTTCGATTAATTTTTGGTAAGTAGCATATAAATCAATACTTTCTCCTTGAGGACCAGTTAATCCCATTTCACCCTTTAAAGAAGCCAACCATTCATCTAAAGTACCTTCATATCCTTCTTCAACAGCAAGGTCATATGCACTTTTACCTTCGATAGTACTTCCATCAAAATATTCTTCAACAAACTCTAATAAAGTGCCACTATATCCGTTATCAACCGCAGTATTATAAATATCTAAAATGTTTAAACTTTTCCCATCTTCACCTTTAAGACTTTCTAACCATTCTGCTTCAGTACCTACAAATCCATTATCTACAGCAATATCATAGGCACTTTTTGCTCCTTTACTAGTTGTTAAAGTACAACTAAATAGTCCAAAGGAAATAAATAATATTCCAATAATTGTAAAAATTTTTTTCAAATAAATCACCCTTTTAATTTTTTTAATATATACATAATATATACAATTCTAATACTTATTTTGTTGGTTTAAAACCTAAATCTTCGATAAATTTAATAGAATATTTAATATCCTTAAATACTGCAGTATTATCTAAGATTCTACTACATACACTGCCTAATTCATCTTCAATAGCTTTACTAATATTTTCTAAACTATAATCATTATTACATAAAGTAACGATTTCATCATAAATCATTTGGAAGTCTTTTAACTCTTCTGTTAAACCTAATCCATTATGAATTAATTCTTTAATTTGATTTAATTCAACTTCAAGTCTACCCGGTAAAATAAATAATCCTTGAGCTTCAATTAAACCAATTGATTCCTTTTTAATAATATGGAATTCTGGATGAGCATGGAATACACCATCAGGATACTCTTCAGTTGTAATATTATTTCTTAAAATAATACTCATTTCATATCCACGTTTTGTTTTAACAACAGTTGGTGAAACAGCACTATGAATTCCTTCTTCATCTACAGCAATGATACCTAATGATAAATCAGTATAGTTTACCCATTTTTCTCTAATTTTTTCACTAATATTGGCAATAACTTCTTTATTAAATGAAACTACTCTAAATACTGTATTTGGCCAATTAACTATTTCAACAATCGCATTTGGATAAAGAGGACTTGTAAAAGTCATTTTAGCTCCTGCTTTATGCATTGGTAGAATTTCTCCACCACCTTGATAATGGTCATGAGCTAACACACTACCACCAATTCGAGGTAAAGCAGCATTACTACCAATAAAGTAATGAGGAAATTCATCAACAAAATCCATTAAACGATAAAATGTACCATTATCAACATGCATTGGTGTGTGTTCATAGTTTACAGTAATACCGTGTTGATAAAAATATCCATATGGTGAAAATTGCCAGAACCATTTTTGTCCTGCTAAAGTAATATCAACTGTTCTTAAAGTTTTCTTATTACGGTTTTTAAATCCTTCATTTTCATGACAAATAGTACATCTAGGATATCCACCAGCAACACTATTACCTAATTTAGCTTTTTTTGCATCTCTAAATTCAGGTTTTGCTTTATTAATTGTAATAACTAAACCGCTATTATCAAAACGAATGTTTTTATCTAATTTCGTTTTCTTAACATAATCATTATTTACACAATATTGATATAACCATTCAGTAGCTTTTTCACTTGACTCACTCTTAATAGCTGAAAATTTATTATTAATTTGAGATGGTAATAATGATAAATAACCCATTACTTGATCATTTAAATATTCTAAATCTCCTTCTTCTGCAAGACCTAATTCTAAAACTAAAGAATCAAATGAATTTAAAAGTTCTTCTAAAGTTTCAGTATTTTCAGTAACATTTGTTCCTAGATAAGTATTTAAGTCAAATAATGCAAAAATACTATTTTTAACATAATCAACATCATAACTTTCTAATTCTAAATTATCTTTTGCATAAAAAACTAATTTATCAATAACTTCATATAATCTTTCCATTAGTTTCTCCTTTTTTAAATTAATATTTATTTCTAACATTTTTATTATATCATAATTGATATAATTTTTTGAAATAAAAAAGTAAAAACGTGATAAAAAATACCACGTTTGACTACTTTTATACTTATTTATCTAACTAAATTAAATCATTCGGTTGAATATTTAACGTTATGAGAACCTAAATCAACATCTAAAATAACAATTATATTTCCCTCTCCACTACCATTAACTTTAAATTCTTCTTGTTTTTGAGTTAAATTTAATTCAATTGAACCAACATCAACATTACATTCAAAGCGATTAATAATTTTACCCGTGTATAAAACCTCTCCAGCATCAACTTCAATTATCGCATCACTAACATTACAATTAGTAAAACTAACCTTACCAGCATCTACATTAACATTAAGCCTCTTAATAGTAACATTATTAAAACTAACATCAGCCGCATCAACATCAATATCAACACTTACTAAATCACTATTAACTTTAATAACAACAGGCTTAACTCTATTGTTTTTTCCAAAAATAAAAACCACAGGCTTTGTATCTTGTTCGATACTTAACGTTTTTGTAGTAGAATCATAATTAACATCATACCACATAACTTCACTATTATATGTTATTACTTCACAAGAATCTTCTGTATATTCTATATGTAAATCTTCTGCATTACCTTCAAAATCAATATGTAACACTTCTTCATATTTATCAATCTTTTCTACAGCAGGATATTTTGAAGAATTATAACTAAACCCAGGTTGCAAAATAACACATACCATAATAATTAAACCTAATGCAAAAATTATTGACCCAGCAATTAAATAACGTTTAATTTTCATCTAAAATACCTCCTTTAAATTTTCAAAACATTTTTTCAAAGTAGGTACCAACCATTTAATAAGTGCTTTTAATCCTTTGATAATTAAAGGAATAACTATTATGCTTAATCCTAATAATATTAAACCACTACCAATTTCATAAAGCGCTGATAAATAGTCTACACCAAGATTAACTAAACCAACAACAAACAATCCAATTCCACTAACGACCAAACCTATTAAAGACGCAAAAACTGAAATCAACAATGAAATAGACATCAATAATCCTATTAAACATACAACAAATAATATTACACTCTTAACTTTATCATTTTTATTTTCTTTTACTTCTTCCGCTTCATCATAATGAATTCTTGTATCACTAATGTCTTTAGCAACACGCTTAACAATTTCATCTATTGAACCTAGTTCTGAAACAACTATTTCTTCACTAAGTCCCTCACGTTCAATTTTATCTTCAATTAATTCATTATAGTAATTGATAATATCATCACGTTCACTTTTTGATATATGTGAAAGTTTAGATGCTAAATTATGTAAAAATGTCTTTTTATCCATAAAAAATTACCTCTTTTTCTTAATGAAATGACAGACCTTCTCAATTTCTGCCCATTCATCAACAAAATCATTTATTCTCTTTAAACCAATACTTGTTAATTTATAATACTTTCTTAACCTTCCATTAAATTCCTCGGTATAAGTCGAAAGACAATTTGCCGATTCTAATCTTCGCAAAATTGGATAAAGTGTTGATTCACTTATGGCGATTATTAGAGATATATCATTAATAATTTTATAACCATAAGAGGGTCCACTTCTTAAACTCGCGAGAATACATACTTCAACTATCCCTCTTTTTAATTGTGCATTCATATTTTCACCTCATACTGTGTAAAACATAGTATTCCTTCATTAATATAATACTATGCGTCACATAACATGTCAACTAAAAAAATAAAAACTGACCAAATTTTTGGCCTTGATAAATTAACACATTAAAAAGCTTATCAAAGCATACTTGATCTCCTTCAGATAATTCCAGATAAGAGATAAAATCTTTGTAAGTAAGTGAATCAAATCTTTGTTTTGTTGTTTCCATTTCTTATCCTTTCCAGGAAAACGAAAAAAAGCGATGACACAACATCATCGCTTGCTACACATATTATACTATGATTCAACAACTTTATCAATAATTATTTCTTGAAAAGAGAACTAATAACACATATTAAAGCTGCAATTATTAGAAGTGTAATTAATACATCTGTAGTTAATATTTTTTCGAAAAAGTTTGTTATAAATTCTTTTATACCATCTTCATTAATTTCACCAGACAAAGACTCATTTAACATATAATTTCCAAGTAAATTCATTATAGTATATTTCATGTTTAACCCTTTCCTGGAATAACAAAAAAAGCAATAACAAAACATCATCGCTTTCATAATTATTATAATATAAAAAGTAAAAAAGTAAAATTAAATTTTTACTAATGGTGGACGTTACACACTCAAAACCAAGTAAAAATATAAAAAAAATGTCCTAGCTCCACACGGGTTGACTAGGATCATCGCAAAATTATGATACCATTTATAAAATGGAAAGTCAATTATTTGACCCAAAAAATTAAATTTAAAGCTAAAATTTTTAAATTTTTTTATATTTTTTTTATATTTTTATTAAAAAAGAATACTTTTCCTAAAAACAACTAAATATATAATGTGATCCTGGCCTACCCGTGCGGAGCCAGGACACTATAATTTTTTTAGTTCTTCCCAATTAGAAGGAATACCCATTAGATAAAGAACTTTATTATAAGAATCACTATTTATTTTTGACTTTAAACTCCATAGTCTTCCTCTAACTTTATTAAATAAGTTACTAAAGTCATCACTAGGCAATAGTATTTTAAATACAATTAGCAATGAGAAAAAGTCATGTTTCCCATGGTTATAATTACCATTTTCGTTTTTCTCTATATTTAGTAATTCATGATACTCAGTATCAGGAATATTATTTACTATTTTAGAACAATAGATTCTATCATCATGGGCACATAAATTTCTAAATGACGATAATGTTACAATATATGATTCTAGATCACTATGTAAAATTGTATTCCAATATTGTGCAACCTTGATTTTTTCTGCAGGCAACATTACTGTGTAAAATTTACTTAATTGCCCAAAAGATAAATCATTCACCAAAACCCACATAGGAACGAAACCATATTTTGATATGTAATGCAAAATATAATCCTTTTTACTAATTGCAGAAGCTATAGTTGAATTTATTGATGAGATAAGTTCCATTATTTTGGCTTTTCTAATTGTAGATTTTTTTTCTGACGCAAGTTGTAATGTATCAAAATTATCAAGAACTAAATAATTTGAGTTCCCATGAGCTTCAGAAAAATAGTAAGCTATTAGAGACCTTAGTGTATTTTCTATTTTTAAAATAAACGAAAAAATTATTTCTCTTATTTGTCTATCAAAATTATACATAGAAAAAATTTCTTCAAATTGTGTATCAGAAGCAAAAGTTTCCGGATCATTAGATACTATAAAAGGACGCTTATACCCATTGATAACATTATAATAATTACATCTTAGCAGTATATCCTTAACATTTAATTCATCTGTTATTATTATCCCTTTATTTTTAATCTCTAAAATTTGTTCATCTAAGTTCTTAAAATCTTTCATAAATACATCACCTATACATCATTATCTACTTCATCATAGTTTTACCTATTTATTATATCACATCATGTTGTTTTAAGTAGTAAAATAAAATAAATAAATTATATATTCAATATAAAATGCTCCTTTAGGAGCCCCAAAGCGAAGCGCCAAAACTCCGTTCGAGCATATACTCAAGTATATTAATAAGCAATTCGAGTTAAACTTACCATGGTCTAACGATGAAAAACGATCTTGCTGTTGCTAGAGTGAACAAAAATCAAAATTTTTGCCGCTTGCGGCGGCTCACTTTATCACGGGAAGAAAATTACATTAAAGTAATAATGCCGCATGAAGAGATATAAAAATATATCTCCTGAAAGATATAATAACAGCTAAAGGCTGTTTTGCCCGCATCATTGAATTTTTTATATAAACCACTTCATTAACTATAAACTGTATAAGTATATCAGAAAAAGTAGGTAAACGAACAAATGAGAGCTGGTGAATAATCGCAGCGTAGCGGATAAGATTTTCACATCAGCGATACCTTCTTTATCAATAACCTGGCTTTTATTTATAAAAGTAAATTACTTTAGTAATTTAAAGGTTATTTACCTTTATCATCAAAGTTAAAATCTAGGTCTACAAACTCAATAAAATTCATTAGTTCACAAAGTGAAAATTGAAAAGCAAAAAAAATACACTCTAAATTGAGTGTAACGCACTAAAAGCCGTTCATTATAACGGCAATTTTTTTATAAATAACAACGATAATTTTTGATTTTTAAAGGTTTTAATAAACGACTATACATTTAACTAATGCTAGCGATAAAGTTTTGTAAAATAGTTTGTTGTTCGTACGACAATACTATTTCACCAGTATCATGGTTCTGGTACATGATCCTGATTTCTTCATCAGCATACTCTTTCATAGATTTTATCGTTGTTAAATTTTTAAGCGGTGATGTTTTATACATCTTTTGTTTATTAATTATGAATGCTTTAAATACATCTTGATGATTCTTCAGTTTTAACTTAAGACTTCTTAATTTTTCTCTAAAAGCTTCTTTTTTATTTTTATCGGCTAAATCTTCGATTAGCGGTTTTAAATAAGAAACTGGGCGTTTTCTAATCCATTTATGTTCACGTGAAGAACTATGGTACTTCTTCCATGTATCACTTCGTTTTCTTTTATCTAAATTGAATTCAGATAGTTCCATTAATTTATCATAATTAATTGTAATCCTTCTATAAGAGTATCTGCTGATACTTGATATGATACATAATCTGAAACTTTAGCTGAGTTTGTAGAAGCCCATTCTAACTTCCATGAAAGGTTTTTGTTTAATACATAATCAGGCCCAACTGTAGCTGTTACAGTTACTTGAGTAACTCCAGATTCAGCAGTGCTACTGTTAGCAAGTAATCTAATAGCTGATTCTGGATTTTTTCCTAATTCAGTGTCAACGATTAATCCTTCCTGTGGTTCTTGTAATTCATCTCCAGCTGATTGATTATTCTTAATCGATAATCCAGCAAATAATGCTACTGCAACACATGCAAAGACACTTGCAATACTTGCAATTTTAAAAATTCTTTTTTTCATAATATAAATTTCTCATTAATTTTATTTTTGTTTTTTTGTTTTTGTTTTTTTGTAAATTATCTCCAGGAGTGTTTATCCTGGAGATCTATATTTACTTCTTGCGATTGCCTTTAGGTTTTTTTGAATTTCTAATCAATTCATAAATTGCCCAAGCAACAAAAGCAAAACCAGCGATGCATACCATAACAACACCAAGGTTACCATTTAATGCTTCAACTAAATTAAAAGCTTCTTCTGCTGCTTCAGCACCCTCTGTAGCAACTTCAGTTAATACTTGAATTTTGTTCATACTCCAGGTCTCCTTTCTTCTTTTTTTCATAAGGTGAAAACACCTAAATGAACAATAAAAATTTATTAAAACGGACCCTAGTTTTAAGTAACGAAAAATGCGGAAGGAAATAATTAAGCGAAGCGATGATGTTGGATCTACTTTAATTGATTTCCCCTATTAAATTTAAAAATTTGAGGTTTTTTACCCTCAAAGAAATTAATTACCTCAGGCTATGGTAATTAATAACTTTCAAAGTAAAAAAACATAAAAGGAATTAAAAAATGAAAAGTAAAAAAAATTTGCCTGTATATTAAATGAACAAATTCTGTTCAAATAACCAAAAAGGGAGAAAAACCTGGCGATAGAGTACTAGGGTTCAAAACGCTCTAACGCCAGGCTAAGTATCTTTAAAATAATACTCAAGAAAAAAGTACCATAAATATTTATTGAACCCATTACTTTTGAACAAAGATTTTACTATTCACTAAAAATGTGATAAAATGAACTTGCGACAGAAAATTTAATACATAATTTTAGTGATGGCATTATTTTGCTCTTTTTTTGTTAATCGTCGATAGCACAAACTGGGCTATTACATTTTAAAAATAAATAAGAATT
>CAZHQU010000013.1:0-16205 GCA_964534245.1 uncultured Coprobacillus sp. | reverse complement strand
TCTTTGAACTTTAATAATACATTACCATTTTCTAATTGATAAACATCTTTAGTTTTACCAGTATATAATTTTTTCACTTGTTTAGCCTCCATATAACTAAAATTTACTTTTTTATTTTATCATAGGATATTTAATTATTCAACAACTAAAATTAAAAAATACGTTTACATTTTATTTTTTGGAAATTTTTAAAATCTTTTATTGAAAAGAAAGTCGTTTGATGTTATAATATGATTAGTTATACAACTGACGGAAAGTGGGCAAAACCACATGGGAGTATAACGCAATGTGGAGTCGACCGTCTGGGCTAAATTTGCCGGATAAGTCTGCTCATTTTTTTATTATAGGAGGCATTATGAAAGTATCGATTGTTATGGGTTCAATGAGTGATTTTCCAAAAGTTGAACAAGCTGTTAATGTTTTAAAGGGTTTTGATGTTAGTGTAGATGTTCAATGTTTATCAGCTCATAGATCATTAGATGAGCTTATGGATTACTTAGATAAAATTAATAATGATGGTACAGAGGTAATAATTGCGGCGGCTGGTATGGCGGCTGCACTACCTGGAGTTATTGCTGCTCATACTGTTATTCCAGTTATTGGTGTACCTATTGCTGGATCTAAATTAGATGGTATGGATGCGCTATTCTCAATAGTTCAAATGCCTACAGGTATCCCAGTTGCAACTGTTGCAATTGATGGATGTAAAAATGCTGCTTACTTAGCTTTACAAATTTTAGCTGTTAAGTATGATGAAATGAAAGAAAAAGTATTACAAGAAAGAAAGAATATGAAAAAGTCTTTATTAGAAGCTAATAAAGAATTACAAAATAAATTAAATAAATAATATTAAATAATCAAATAAGGAGAATAAAAATGAGTAATAAATACAGAGAATCAGGTGTAGATTTAGAAGCCGGATATGAATCAGTTAGATTGATTAAATCACATGTTGCTAGAACAAAAACTAAAGGTGCTATTGACTCAATCGGTGCTTTTGGTGGTATGTTTGATTTAAGTTTATTAAAGATGAAAGAACCTGTGTTAGTTTCTGGTACTGATGGTGTTGGTACTAAACTTATGATTGCTTTTGATTGTGATAAACATGATACAATTGGTATCGATGCTGTTGCAATGTGTGTTAATGATGTATTAGTTCAAGGTGCTATGCCAATCTTCTTTTTAGATTATTTAGCAGTTGGTAAAAACACTCCTAAGAAAATTGAACAATTGGTTAAGGGTGTTGCTGATGGCTGTGTTATGAGTGAATGTGCTTTAATCGGTGGCGAAACTGCAGAAATGCCAGATATGTATGATGTTAATCATTATGATATCGCTGGTTTCTGTGTAGGAGCTGTTGAAAAGTCTAAACTTCTTGATGGTCAAGGGATTGAAGCTGGTCAAGTGTTAATCGGTTTACCATCTAGTGGTTGTCATTCAAATGGATTCTCATTAGTTCGTAAAGTATTATTAAAAGATGCTAAATTAGACTTAAAAGAATTCTATCCTGAATTTGGAAAAACATTAGGTGAAGAATTATTAACACCTACAAAAATATATGTAAAAGCCATAAAACATTTATTACAAGACAATGTTGATATTAAAGGTATGAGCCATATCACTGGTGGAGGTTTTTATGAAAATCTTCCTCGTATGCTTAAAGAAGGTCAAGGTGTTGAAATTAATGTTAAATCATTCCCAAGACCAAAAATCTTTGATTTAATTATGCAAACTGGAAACATTGATGAAAAAGAAATGTATAATGTATTCAACATGGGCTTAGGGTTTGTTATGGCTGTTGAAGAAAAAGATATAGATTTAGTTTTAAATAAATTAAAAGAAATCAATGAACCTGCATATGTTGTTGGTAAAGTAACTAATAGCGGAGAAGTAGATTTAAAATGGTAAATATTGCGGTATTCATTTCTGGTGGTGGAACTAACTTACAAACTTTAATAGATTCTGTTCAAAATAAATACATTAAAAATGGTGAAATTAAACTTGTTATTTCTAGTAAGGAAACAGCTTATGGTTTAGAAAGAGCAAGAAAAGCTAATATTAAAGCAGAATTTATTAGAGATGAGGATTTAATCATAAAAAGACTAGAAGAAGAGCAAATTGATTTAATTGTTCTTGCTGGATATTTATCTATTGTATCTGATAGATTAGTTAACTTATATGAAAATAGAATAATCAATATTCATCCAGCGCTTATTCCTGCTTTTTGTGGCCCTGGTTATTATGGATTACATGTTCATAGAGCAGTTTATAAGAGAGGAGCAAAAGTGTCAGGAGCAACTGTTCACTTTGTATCAAGTGTTGTTGATGGTGGTCCAATTATCTTACAAGAAGCAATTGATATTACTGATTGTAAGACTCCAGAAGAAATTCAAGAAAAAGTATTATTAAATGTTGAACATAAATTATTGCCTAAGGCAGTTAAACTATTTTGCGAAAATAAATTAAAAATTGAAAACGAAAGGGTAGAAATAATATGAAAAGAGCTTTAGTTAGCGTAACAAATAAAGATGGCATCGTTGAATTTTGTAACGAATTAGTTAAATTAGATTTTGAAATTGTATCAACTGGTGGTACATTAAAGAAATTACAAGAAGCTGGAATTAAGGCTATTCCGATTGATGATGTTACTGGTTTTCCAGAAATGTTAGATGGTAGAGTTAAAACTTTACATCCAATGGTTCATGGTGGTTTATTATATCGTAGAGACTTACCAAGTCATTGTGAAACTATTAAAGAACATGGAATTAAACCTATTGATCTAGTTTGTGTAAATCTTTATGAATTTGAAAAAGCTTTAAAAGCTGGTAAACCTTTAGCTGATATGATTGAAAATATTGACATCGGTGGTCCATCAATGATTAGAAGTGCTGCTAAAAACTTCAAAGATGTATTAATCGTTACTAATCCAAAAGATTATAGTGAAGTTGTTGAAGCTATTAAAAATGGAGCAGATGATTATAACTTCCGTTTAAACTTAGCTTATAAAGCATTTGCTACTACTGGTTCTTATGATGCAGTTATTTCTAGATATTTCGCAGGTGTTGTTGGTGATGAAGAACCTGAAATTTTAAATATTTCATTAAAGAAAACTGAACATTTACGTTATGGTGAAAACTCTCAACAACGTGCTAATAAATATGAAGATGTATTTGTTCAAAAATCATTATTAGATTATGAACAATTAAATGGTAAAGAAATTTCATTTAATAATGTAAATGACTTATATGGTGCTGTAGCATTAGTAAGAGAATTTGGAAGTACTACTGTTACTGCTGCTATCAAACACTCTACACCATGTGGAGTAGCAATCGGTGCAACTGGATATGATTCATATATGAAAGCATATGAAGCTGACCCACAATCTATTTTTGGTGGAATTGTTGCTGTAAACTATAAAATAGATAAAGCTACAGCTGAAAAGATGATTGAAATTTTCTTAGAAATCGTTGCAGCACCTGACTTTGATGAAGATGCTCTAGAAGTATTAAAGAAAAAACCTAACTTAAGAGTATTAAAATTAAAGAACTTAGAAGCATTTGATGCTAAATATGATATTAAATATCTTGAAGGTAAAGTATTAGTTCAAGATTTAAATAAATCTATGATTAAAGACATGCAAGTTGTAACTAACGCTAAACCAAATGAAGCACAATTAACTGATATGGAATTTGGTATGAAAGTTGTTAAGTATGTTAAATCAAATGCAATTTGTATCGTTAAAAATGGTGTGACTTTAGCAATCGGTGGTGGACAAACTTCACGTGTATGGGCTTTAGAAAATGCAATTCATAACAATCAAGACAAAGACTTTACTGGATCTGTTCTTGCAAGTGATGCATTCTTCCCATTCAATGACTGTGTAAAAACAGCCGCAGATGCTGGCATTAGTGCTATCGTTCAACCTGGTGGAAGTGTAAGAGACCAAGATTCAATTGATTTATGTAATGAATTAAATATCCCTATGGTATTTACTGGTTATAGACATTTTAGACATTAATAAGTAGATTCTAAAATAATATAAAATAAATATAATTAAACAAGGAGATTAACATGAAAGTTTTAGTTGTTGGTAGTGGTGGGCGTGAGCATGCAATATGTTATGCTCTAAATAAAAGTTCTAAAGTTACTGAAATTCATGTCATTCCTGGAAATCCTGGTATTGAATTAATAGGTAAGTGTCACAACATTAAAGTTGATGATTTAGAAGGTATACTAAAATTTGTAAATGATAATAATATAGATTTCACAGTTGTTGGTCCTGAAGTTCCTTTATGTATGGGATTGGTTGACTTATTAGAAGCTAATGGTCATAAAGCTTTTGGTCCTGTTAAAGAAGCTGCTAATTTAGAAGGTAGTAAAGCATTTTCTAAGGACTTTATGAAAAAATATAATATACCTACTGCTGATTATGTTGAAGTTCATACATATGAAGAAGGTGTTAATGCTTTAGCTAATTTCAGCTTACCTGTTGTTGTTAAAGCTGATGGCTTAGCTGCTGGTAAAGGTGTTGTAATCTGTGAAACAAAAGAAGAAGCAATTAATGCTTTAAAAGAAATTATGGTTGATGATGTATTATCTGGTGCTGGTAAATGTGTAGTATTAGAAGAATTCTTAACTGGATTTGAATGTTCATTATTATGCTTTACTGATAGTGAAACTATTGTACCAATGGTATATGCTAAAGATCATAAACAAATCTTTGATGGAAACAAAGGTCCAAATACAGGTGGTATGGGAACAGTTTCACCTAACCCATTTATGACATCTGAAAATGGATTTGATAATATGGATGAAGTTTTAAGAAAAGACATTTTAAATCCAATTATTAAAGGTTTTAAAGAAGCAAAGATGGATTTTAGAGGAGTACTATTTATCGGTTTAATGATTGAAAATGGTAAAGCTAAAGTATTAGAATTTAATGTTCGTTTTGGTGACCCAGAAACTCAAGTTATTATGCTGCGTTTAGATAG
Organism: uncultured Coprobacillus sp.; assembly: GCA_964534245.1. GTDB lineage: Bacteria > Bacillota_I > Bacilli_A > ML615J-28 > CAG-698 > CAG-698. The sequence goes on along the minus strand of CAZHQU010000013.1, from coordinate 11,214 downwards.
TGACCTATTTGATATAATGTATGCTACAAGCACTAAGACATTAAAAGATGTTGATATTAAGTGGAAAGATGAGTATGCATGTTGTTTAGTCCTTGCAAGTAAAGGATATCCTGGAAAATACGAAAAGGGTAAAGTTATTACTGGTTTTGATAAAGTAAATGACGATATCGTTGTCTTCCATGCGGGGACTGGCAAAAAGGATGGAAATGTTGTAACAAGCGGTGGACGTGTTCTTAACGTTTGTGCAACAGGGAAATCGTTAGATGAAGTAAGAAATAAAGTATATAAAGCTGCTGAAGAAATTGATTTCGAAGGCAAATATTATCGCAAAGATATAGGATTAGCATAGGAGTATTTATGAATAAAGTATATCGTGTATTTGTTGAAAAAAGAAAAGAATATGCTGTAGAAGCGTTAGAGTTATTAAATAATTTAAGAACACAACTAAAAATTGTTGGTTTAACTGATTTAAGTATTGTAAATCGTTATGATGTACAAGGTGTTAGTGATGAGGCATTAAAAGAAGGTATTTCTATTATATTAAGTGAACCAATGGTTGATGATGTAATACTTGATGATTATCAAAATGATAACGCATCTATATTTGCTATCGAATATCTACCAGGACAATATGATCAAAGATCTGATGCATGTGAACAATGTTTCCAACTTTTAACAGGAGAAAAGAATGTTAAAGTTAAATGTGCTAAGTTAATCGTACTATTTGGTGATTTAGATAACGAAGATATTACTAAGATTCAAGGATACTTAATTAATCCAGTCGATCAAAGATTAGCTTCTTTAGAAAAAGTAAATGATTTGACTGATGAAAATGTTGAAATTAATCCTGTTGAAATTATGGAAGGATTTATTAATTTTTCAGATGATGAGTTAAAAGATTTCTTAAAAGCTAAAGGTATGGCAATGAACTTTGACGACTTAAAGATGACTCAAGAATACTTCAAAAATGAAGAAAAGAGAAATCCAACTGAAACTGAAATTAAAGTTTTAGATACATATTGGTCAGATCATTGTAGACACACCACATTCTCTACAATTATCTCTGACTTAAAAATAGAAGATGGTTCTTTTAAAGAAATCTTAGCTGAAGATGTTGAAAAGTATAAAGCTTCTCGTCATTATGTTTATGGTATTGATACTAAAAGACCAATGACATTAATGGATTTAGCTACAATTTCAATGAAAGAATTACGTAAACAAGGTTATTTAGATGATTTAGAAGTTAGTGAAGAAATCAATGCTTGTTCTGTTGAAATTAAGATTAATACAAATGAAGGACAAGAAGACTGGCTTTTAATGTTTAAGAATGAAACTCATAACCATCCAACTGAAATTGAACCTTTTGGTGGTGCCGCAACTTGTCTGGGTGGAGCTATTCGAGACCCACTTTCTGGTAGAGCATATGTTTACCAATCTATGCGTATTACAGGTGCTGCTGACCCAAGAAAGACTATTGAAGAAACTTTAACCGGTAAGCTTCCTCAAAGAAAAATCTGTACTGAAGCTGCTTATGGTTTCTCTAGTTATGGTAACCAAATTGGTTTAACAACAGGTTATGTTCATGAAGTTTATGATGAAGGTTATGTTGCTAAACGTATGGAAATTGGTGCAGTGGTTGCTGCGGCTCCTAAAAATCAAGTTAAGAGATTAGAACCTCAAGAAGGTAATGTAGTATTATTAATTGGTGGTAGAACTGGTCGCGATGGTATTGGTGGAGCAACAGGTTCCTCTAAATCTCACGAGTTAAAAACAACTACAACAGCTGGTGCTGAAGTACAAAAAGGTAACCCTGTTGAAGAAAGAAAAATACAAAGATTGTTTAGAAATAAAGAAGTTTCTGAAAAGATCATTCGCTGTAATGACTTTGGAGCTGGTGGTGTTTGCGTTGCTGTTGGTGAATTAGCACCAAGCTTAAGTATTAATTTAGATGCAGTTCTAAAGAAATATGATGGCTTAAACGGAACTGAACTTGCCATCTCTGAATCACAAGAACGTATGGCAATTGTTATTGATGATAAAGATGAAGAGTTTATTAAAGAAGCTTGTAAATTAGAGAACTTAGAAGTAGTAAGAGTTGCTGAAATAACAGGAAATAATCGATTAGTAATGAATTATTTAGGACAAACTGTTGTTGACTTAGATAGAGCATTTTTAGACAAAAATGGTGCTAAGAGATACCAAAATATTGAAGTGAAATTGCCTGACTTTGAAAATACTCCATTTGATGTTAATTCTCAAAAATCATTTACTGAAACTAGTAAAGAAGTTTTAAGTAGATTAAGCGTTTGTAGTCAAAAAGGTTTAGTTGAACGTTTTGACTCATCAATTGGAAATGGTACAGTTTTATCTCCATATGGTGGAAAGACATTACGTACTGAAACAGAAGGTATGGTTGCTTTAATTCCTGTTTTGGGAAAAGAAACTACAACATGTTCAATCATGAGTTATGGTTATAACCCATTAATTTCAAAATGGTCACCATATCATGGATCTATATATGCAGTTGTTGAAAGTGTAGCGAAGATTGTTGCAATGGGTGGAGATTATAAGACAATCAGATTCTCATTCCAAGAATACTTTGAAAAATTACTTTCTAATCCAACAAAATGGGGTAAACCTTTTGCTGCATTATTAGGTGCATACAAAGCTCAATCTGAACTTAAACTTCCATCAATTGGTGGTAAGGACTCAATGTCGGGGTCATTTGAAGATTTAGATGTTCCACCAACATTAGTATCATTTGCAATTACTTCAGGAGATGTTTCAAATGTTGTAACTCCTGAATTAAAAGAAGCTGGTCATAAATTAGTTAAAGTAAGTGTTAAGAAAGATAAATATCATGTATTTGATTTCGATGACTTAAAAGCTAAATACGATTTAGTTTCTAAACTAATTAAAGATGGAAAAGTATATAGTGCTTACACTGTTAAAGATGGTGGAGCATTAGAAGCAATATATAAGATGGCATTTGGTAATGAAATTGGTGTTAAGATTAATTCTGAAGTTTCATTAGTAGATTTAGTAGCTAAAGAATACGGAAGTATTGTTTTAGAACTAGATAAAGATTTTGCTTTACTTGATGGATTTACTTTATTAGGTGAAACAACGGATGCTAAAGAAGTTGAATATACTAATAAATTAGGAAGAGTTGAAAAAGTATCTTTAGATGAAGCATATAAAGTTACATCAAGGGTATTAGAAGAAATCTACCCAAGTAAATACCAATTAGAAAATTATGAAAAACAAGATGTTGTAACTGGAAACTACACAGTAAGACCAGTATTACATGCATCTAAGAAATATGATGAAGTAAAAGTTGTTATTCCAGTGTTCCCAGGAACTAACTGTGAATATGATTCGAAACGTGCATTTGAGAAAGCTGGTGCTAAAGTCAAATTAGTATTAGTTAGAAATAAAACTTCTGAAGATATTAAGAATTCTATTGAAGATTTATATAAAGAGTTACAAGATGCACAAATCATGATGCTTCCTGGTGGATTTAGTGCTGGTGATGAACCAGAAGGTTCTGGTAAATTCATTGCTACATTCCTAAGAAATCCTAAACTAAAAGAAGCTATCACAGATTTAGTAGATAATCGTGAAGGATTAATCATTGGTATTTGTAATGGTTTCCAAGCATTAGTTAAACTTGGATTATTACCATATGGTAAGATTAAAGAAATGGATAAAAATGATCCTACTTTAACATTTAATACTATAGGTCGTCACGTATCTCAAATGGTTAATACAAGAATTTCATCAGTAAATTCTCCATGGCTTGCTAAAGTGAATGTGGGAGATATACATACAATACCTGTGAGCCACGGTGAAGGTAGATTCGTTGCACCAAAAGAAGTAGTTGAAAAACTATTTGCTAATGGTCAAGTATTTACTCAATATGTAGATGCATTAGGAAATCCTACTTTAGAATCTCCATATAATCCAAATGGTTCTGTTATGGCAATTGAAGGTATCGTCTCTGAAAATGGTCGCATTATCGGTAAGATGGGTCATAGTGAACGTCAAGGAGATAATAGAAATAAAAATATTTATGGAGAAATGGATCAATTATTATTTGAATCAGGCGTTGCTTTCTTCAAGTAATAAATAGGTAAATAAAATGAGTGGATTTTTTGGAGTTGTTTCAAAAACTGATTGTGTTTTAGATTTGTTCTTTGGTGTGGATTATCACTCACACTTAGGGACAAAAAGAGGCGGAATGGTTGTATATGGTGAAACTGGTTTTCAAAGAAGTATTCATAACATTGAAAACTCACCATTTAGAACTAAATTTGAAAAAGATATAGAAGAATTTTCTGGTTGTTTAGGTGTTGGATGTATATCTGATTCTGAAGCACAACCTTTACTTGTTAATTCACATATTGGTTCATTTGCGATTACTACAGTAGGTAGAATCAATAATATGGATGAAATCAAACAAGAATGTTTTGATTATGGTAAAGTACAATTCCTTGAAAGTAGTCATGGTGTACTTAATCAAACAGAAATGGTTGCGGCATTAATTAACTTAAAAGAAAATGTTGTTGAAGGTTTAAAATACGCACAAGAAAAGATTAAAGGTTCAATGAGTATTTTATTACTATTCAAAGATAAGATATATGCTTCTCGTGATAAGTTCGGTAGAACTCCAATTGTTGTTGGGAAGAAAAGAGGAGCTTACTGTGTAAGTTTTGAAAGTTCAGCTTATTTAAATCTTGGATATAAGTTTGTTAAAGAGTTAGGTCCTGGTGAAATTGTTTCAGTTTCAGCAGATGAAATTACTAACTTAAAAGAACCTGGTAAAGAAATGAAGATTTGTTCATTTTTATGGACTTACTATGGTTATCCAACAGCAACTTATGAAGGTGTAAATGTTGAAACTATGAGATATGAATGTGGAAAACAAATTAGAAAACGTGATGATGTAGAAGCCGATAGCGTTGCTGGTGTACCTGACTCAGGTATCCCTCATGCAATTGGTTATGCTAATGCCTCTGGTATTCCATACTCTCGTCCACTTGTAAAATACACTCCAACATGGCCAAGATCATTTATGCCATCTAGTCAAAAGCAAAGAAGCTTAATCGCTAGAATGAAACTTATTACAGTTAATGAATTAATTAAAAATAAACGTTTAGTATTAATTGATGACTCAATTGTAAGAGGAACTCAATTAAAAGAAACAGCACAACTATTATATAACAGTGGAGCTAAAGAAGTACATGTTAGATCTGCATGCCCTCCAATTGTTTATAGTTGTAAGTTCCTAAATTTCTCTCGCTCAACATCTGATTTTGATTTAATCACTAGAAGAGCTATTGCTGAACTTGAGGGAACATATGAATTAACAGATGAAATAATTAGTGAATATGTAAATGAAGATAGTCAAAAACATCAACAAATGATTAATGTTATTTGTAAGAGTATGGGTTTTGATTCATTAAAATATCATCGTTTAGATGATTTAATTGAAGCTATTGGCATTGGCCCATGTAAATTATGTACATACTGCTTCAATGGAAAAACAGAATAAGGAGAAAAGATTATGGCGTATTTTTATAAAGAAGTATCACATACATTTAGTGAATACTTATTAGTTCCAGGTTATTCTGATTCAAAATGTCAACCACATAATGTTAGTTTAAAAACTCCATTAGTTAAATTTAAAAAAGGTGAAGAACCAAAATTAACTTTAAACATTCCTCTAGTTTCAGCAATCATGCAAGCTGTATCTAATGATACTTTAGCAATTGCTTTAGCAGTTGAAGGTGGTGTGTCATTTATCTATGGATCTCAGTCAATTGAAGATCAAGCTAAGATGGTTAAAAAAGTTAAATCATATAAAGCCGGATTTGTTGTATCTGACTCTAATTTAAAACCAACTAATACATTAGCTGATGTTATTAAATTAAAAGAATTAACAAATCACTCAACTATGGCTGTTACAGATAATGGTAAATGTGATGGTAAATTACTAGGTGTTGTTACTAGTAGAGATTACCGTGTTTCACGTATGTCATTAAATACAAAAGTAGAGGAATTTATGACTCCACTTTCTAAACTTGTAACTGCAAAATCAGGAGTTTCTTTAAAAGAAGCAAATGATATTATTTGGGATAACAAATTAAATTCATTACCAATTGTTGATAAAAAAGGTAAACTTGAAGCTTTCGTCTTTAGAAAAGACTATGATTCAAATAAAACAAATGTTAATGAATTATTAGATGATAATAAGAGATATGTAGTTGGTGCTGGTATTAATACAAGAGACTACGCTGAAAGAGTTCCTGCGTTAGTTGCTGCAGGTGTAGATGTTTTATGTATTGACTCAAGTGAAGGTTTCAGTGAATGGCAAAAACTAACTATTGATTGGATTAGAGAACATTATGGTGATACTGTTAAAGTAGGTGCTGGTAATGTTGTTGATGCTGAAGGATTCAGATTCTTAGCTGAAGCTGGTGCAGACTTTATTAAAGTTGGTATCGGTGGTGGATCAATCTGTATTACTCGTGAAACTAAAGGTATTGGTCGTGGACAAGCTACTTCAGTTATTGAAGTTGCTAAAGCAAGAGATGAATATTATGAAGAAACAGGTGTTTATGTTCCTATCTGTTCTGATGGTGGAATCGTTCATGACTATCATATGACTTTAGCCTTAGCTATGGGTGCAGACTTCATTATGCTTGGAAGATATTTCTCAAGATTTGATGAATCACCAACAAACAAAGTAATTATCAATGGGCAATATATGAAAGAATATTGGGGCGAAGGAAGCAACCGTGCTCGTAACTGGCAAAGATATGACTTAGGTGGAGATAAAAAGTTATCATTTGAAGAAGGTGTTGACTCTTATGTTCCATACGCTGGTTCATTAAAAGATAATGTTGCTATCTCACTTGCAAAAGTTAAATCAACAATGTGCAATTGTGGAGCATTATCAATTCCTGAACTTCAACAAAAAGCAAAATTAACATTAGTTTCATCAACAAGTATTGTTGAAGGTGGAGCTCATGACGTTGTTTTAAAAGAAACAAAACAATTTAAATAATAAAAAAATAAAATATAAAAATATATAAATATAGATATATATAAAACAAGAGGTTTATTATGAATAAAAACCATTTACTTGAACAATATGGTAGTTATACATTTAATGATGAAGTAATGAAAGAAAGACTTCCAGAAGATGCTTATAAAGCTTTCTATGAAGCTTTAGAAAAAGGAGAACCTTTATCAAAAGAAAATGCCACAATTATTGCTAATGCAATGAAAGAATGGGCAATTGAAAAAGGTGCTACTCACTTCACTCACTGGTTTGTTCCATTAACAGGATTAACAGCTGAAAAACATGATGCGTTCTTAGAACCTTATGGCAGCAAAGCAACTTTTGAGTTTAGCGGTAAACTTTTAAGAAAAGGTGAACCTGATGCATCAAGTTTCCCTTCTGGCGGCTTACGTACAACTTTTGAAGCTCGTGGTTATACATCTTGGGATGTTAAATCTCCAGCATTCGTTAAAGATGGTTCATTATTCATTCCAACACTTTTCTCTTCTTATACTGGTGATGCACTAGATCATAAGACACCACTATTAAAATCATGTGATGTTTTAAATAAAGAAGCAGTTAAGTTTTTACATGCAATTGGAATGAAAGACATTACTAAAGTTACTTCATATGTAGGTAGTGAACAAGAATACTTTTTAGTTCCGGAAGATTATTATCAAAAAAGATTAGACTTAAAACTAACTGGTAGAACTTTATTTGGGGCTGGTGCACCTAAAGGCCAAGAGTTAGGTGGACACTATTTTGGTAGTATTAAAGAAAAAGTAGCAAATTACATGAAGGATTTAGATGAAGAATTATGGAAGTTTGGTATTCCATCAAAAACAAAACATAATGAATCTGCTCCTTCACAGCATGAACTTGCATGTGTATATCGTGAAGTAAACATTACAACTGATAATAATCATTTAGTAATGCAATTAATGAAGGACATCGCTAAGAAACATGGGTTAAGATGTTTACTACATGAAAAACCATATAAAGGTGTAAATGGGTCAGGTAAACATAATAACTGGTCAGTAGTTACTAATACAAATGTTAATCTATTTAAACCAGGATCTAAACCTGGTGAGAACATTCCATTCCTTGCAACACTTGCTTGTTTAATCAAAGGTGTTGATGAATATGCAGATCTTTTAAGATTAAGTATGGCATGTGCAGGTAATGATCATCGTTTAGGTGGAAATGAAGCTCCTACAGCAATTATCTCAATGTTCTTAGGTAGTGAACTTGATCAAGTAATTGATTCAATTATCGAAGATAAAAAAGTTGGAGACACTATCAAAAATAGATTCCAAACAGGTGTATCTGTAATTCCTGATTTTGCTAAAGACAATACTGATAGAAATAGAACATCTCCATTCGCATTTACTGGTAATAAGTTTGAATTCCGTGGTGTTGGTTCATCACAATCAATCGCCACAACAAATACAATTCTTAATACAGTTCTTGCTGTAGAGATGAAAAATATGACTGAAGAGTTAGCTTCTGGAAAAGAATTAAAAGAAGTAATTAAAGAATACTTTAAAATTTCTAAACGTGTAATCTTTGGTGGAGATGGTTACTCTCGAGCTTGGGAAGAAGAAGCTGAAAAGAGAGGATTACCAAATCGCAAAACTACTGTAGATGCCTTTGAATGTTTAAAAGATGAAAGAATCGTTAATATGTTAACTGAAATGGGTGTATACTCAAAAGTTGAAATCGATTCTCGTTATGAAGTATTATTAGATGAATATAGTGGTGTAATTCAATTAGAAGCTTTAACAGCATTAAGAATGGCAAGAAATGAAATCTATCCTGCTGTTATTAGATATTTAAATGAATTAAGTTCTTCAGCAAATTCACTTAAGGATTTAAAATTAGATAACGATTATTTAGTTGAAGATGTAAAAACTTTATCTAGCTTAATCAAAAAAATGAAATCATTAATTGAAAGCTTAGACAAGAAAATTAAAACTGCTCAAAGTGTCAAAGTTGATCACAAAGCTAAAGCTCTGATGTGGCGTGATGAAGTAGTTGTTGAAATGAATAAATTAAGAGAAGTAGTAGATGAAATAGAAACAAGAGTTGATGCGAATTGCTGGCCAATTCCAACATATGCAGATTTACTATTTGGATTAGAATAAATAAACATAAAAATATAGAAATATAGAAATATAGAAATATAGAAATATAGAATATATAAATATAATAGGAGATATATAATAATGTTAAGTGATTTACAAATTGCCCAACAGGCTAAAATTTTAAAAGTAACTGAAATTGCAAAAAAAGTTGGATTAACCGAAGATGATTTAGAACTTTATGGAAAATATAAAGCCAAAATTGATTTAGACAAAATTAACAAAGATAAAAAAGATGGTAAATTAATTTTAGTAACTGCTATTAACCCAACTCCAGCTGGAGAAGGTAAATCAACAACAACAATCGGTTTAGCTGATGCTTTAAACAAATTAAAATATAATACTGTTGTAGCATTAAGAGAACCAAGTTTTGGACCAGTTATGGGTGTTAAAGGTGGCGCTGCTGGTGGCGGTTATGCGCAAGTTATTCCAATGGAAGATATTAATCTTCATTTCACAGGAGATATTCATGCTATTACAACTGCAAACAATGCAATCAGTTCAATGATTGATAATCATATTCATCAAGGAAATGCATTAGGAATTGACCCAACAAGAGTTATTTGGCATAGATGCTTAGATATGAATGATCGTGCTTTAAGAAGCATCGTTTGTGGGTTAGGTGGAAAAACTAATGGTATCCCAAGAGAAGATCATTTTGATATTACTGTTGCTTCTGAAGTTATGGCAGTACTATGTTTATCTAATTCATTAGAAGATTTCAAGAAACGTATTGGTAGAATGGTAGTTGCATATACTTATGATAAGAAACCTGTAACAGTTGATGACATTAAAGCAACTGGTGCAATTACAGTTATTATGAAAGATGCTTTAAAACCAAATCTAGTTCAAACATTAGAACATACTCCAACTCTAATCCATGGTGGACCATTTGCTAACATTGCTCATGGTTGTAACTCTGTTTTAGCTACAAAAGCTGCATTAAAGATGGGTGATTATGTAGTTACTGAAGCAGGATTTGGAGCAGACTTAGGTGCTGAAAAATTCTTAAACATTAAATGTAGAATGGCTGATTTACATCCTTCATGTGTAGTAGTAGTTGCTACTATTAGAGCATTAAAGATGCATGGTGGTGTTGAAAAAGCTGACTTAAATCAAGAAAATGTTGAAGCATTATTTAAAGGTATTACTAACTTAGAAAAACACATTGAAAACGTTAAGAAATTTAAAGTTCCTTATGTTGTAGCGATTAACCGTTTCTTAAGTGATACAGATGCTGAAGTTGAAGCATTAGCTAAATGGTCTAAAGATAATAATCATCCAGTTGCGCTTTCTGAAGTATTTGCTAAAGGTAGTGAAGGTGGATTAGAACTTGCTGAAAAAGTAGTTGAAGAAATTAAATTACATGATGGAAGCAAAACATTTGCTCCTATCTATGATGAAAATGATACAATTGTTAACAAAATTAATGCAATTTGTAAAGAAATCTATGGCGCTGATAGCGTTGAATTCTCTACACTAGCTAAAAACCAAATCGTTGAATTAGAAAATAATGGTTGGGGTAAAACACCAATTTGTATGGCTAAAACTCAATACTCATTATCAGATAATCCAAAATTATTAGCACGTCCAAAAGGATTCACAGTTACTATTCGTGAACTTAAACCATCAATTGGTGCTGGTTTCATCGTTGCATTAGCTGGTGACATCATGACAATGCCTGGTTTACCAAAAGTTCCTGCAGCAAACAATATGGATGTTGTTGATGGTAAGATCGTAGGTCTATTCTAATATCTGAATAATAGCTTATGCTTTATGCATAGGCTTTTTTTCATTAAATGAATTTATAGAACCAATATTTTAAAGATATTATAAATTTATCAATATAGCATTAAGTAGTCAAATCTTATTAATATTATTCCTTACATATCTTATAGAAATAAATTATATTTTAAATTAAGAAAATAATTGGAATGTAATTTAAATTTTATTTTCGTAATCTAATTATAATTTTCGTAATTGATTGGTATTTTAAACTTTTCATGA